>NZ_JBXFWF010000016.1:0-68305 GCF_056854515.1 Stenotrophomonas sp. STEN063 | reverse complement strand
ACATACCCGCGATGCGGTTAAGCGCGCTGGCTGTGGTTTTTGCTGGGTCGTCACGCAACGCCCAACGCCTAAGCCAAGTAAAACCCGGGCCAAGCGGGGGGTTTCGTGCGCAACCCGCACTCTGACCCCGGTTTTGACTAACCAAGTAGAATCGGCAGCAGCATTCACCATGAAGTGGCGATCCATGTCCCAGCGTGATTGGGTGGCGGCGGCCATCCACAAGATTGAAGCCGACTACAACCGTTCGGCCGATACGCATCTGATTCCCATCGATCTGCCGGGTTTCCCCGGTATCGATGTCTATCTGAAGGATGAATCCAGTCACCCGACCGGCAGCCTCAAGCACCGGCTTGCCCGCTCGCTGTTCCTGTACGCGCTGGCCAATGGCTGGTTGCGCGAGGGTTGCCCGGTGATCGAGGCCTCCAGCGGTTCCACCGCGGTCTCCGAGGCTTACTTCGCTCGCCTGCTGGGCCTGCCGTTCATCGCGGTGATTCCGGCCAGCACGTCGCCGGAGAAGATCGCCGCCATCGAATTCCATGGCGGCCGCTGCCATCTGGTGCAGCGCGCCTGCGACCTGAACTGCGAATCCGAACGGCTGGCGCGCGAAACCGGCGGCCACTTCATGGACCAGTTCACCTACGCCGAACGCGCCACCGACTGGCGCGCCAACAACAACATCGCCGAGTCCATCTTCAAGCAGATGGCCGAAGAGCCGCATCCGGTGCCGGAATGGATCGTCTGCAGCCCGGGTACCGGCGGCACCGCCGCCACCTTGGGCCGCTACGTCAGCTATCGCCGCCACGACACCCGCATCCTTTGCGCAGACCCGGAGGTATCGATTTTCTACGACGGCTACTGCGCCGCGCTCGAAGGCCGCGACTGGCGTGACATGACCTGCGAAGGTGGCTCGCGCGTGGAAGGCATTGGTCGTCCGCGCGTGGAGCGCAGCTTCATCCCCACCTGCGTTGATGCGATGGTGAAGGTGAGTGATGCGCTGAGCCTGGCTGCAATGCGCCATGTCAGCGCCACCCTGGGACGCCGCGTTGGCGGCTCCACCGGTACCAACTTCATCGGCGTGCTGTACGCCGCCCAGCAGATGCGCGCTGCCAGCCGTGATGGCTCCATCGTCAGCATCCTCTGCGATGCCGGTGAGCGTTACGCGCACAGCTATTACAACCCGGACTGGTACAGCCAGCAGGGCATCGACGTGGTCGGTGCCGATGCGGTGGTGGCCACGGCCGTGGCCGGGCAGGGCATGCCGGCCCTGCCTTGTGCCTGGCTGGAAGCGTCGCCATATCAGGTCTGATGCCGGCGTAGCCGGAACTGTTTGAAGGAATGCTGTGAACACCACCAATCCCCTGCTAGATTTCTCCGGCCTGCCGCGCTTCGACGCGGTCCGCGCCGAACACGTCACCCCGGCCGTCGATACGCTGCTGGCCGAGGCCGAAGCAGCGGTGAAAGCTGCCGAAACCGTGGCACCAGTGAGCTGGGAGAATTTCGTGGTGCCGCTGGACGATGCTACCGAGCGCTTGTATCGCGCCTGGGGCCAGGTCACGCACCTGCAGGCGGTGGTCAACACGCCGGAGCTGCGCGAGGTCTACAACGCGAATCTGCCGAAGATCAGCCGTTTCGGCAGCTCGGTCGCGCAGAACCCTGCGCTGTACGCACAGTACAAGCTGCTGGCTGCCGCACCGGAAGCTGCAAGCTATGACGAAGCACAGCGCAAGGCGCTGGAGAATGCACTGCGCGATTTCCGCCTTGGCGGTGCCGAGCTCGATGACGCAGGCAAGGCGCGTTTCGCTGAGCTGCAGGAAGAGCTGTCCGGCCTGCAGGCGAAGTTCTCGCAGAACGTACTCGATGCCGGTGATGCGTTCGCACTGTACGTGGACGTTGCCGATGACCTGCTGGGCCTGCCCGACGACGTGATTGCCAGCGCCCGCGCTGCCGCGCAGAAAGATGGCCGCGAAGGTTACAAGCTGACCCTGCAGATGCCGTGCTATCTGCCGGTGCAGACCTATGCCGACAACCGCGCGCTGCGCGAGCAGCTGTATCGCGCGCATGCGGTGCGTGCATCGGAGTTCGGCGATGCAGCGCTGGATAACACCGGCAACATCGATCGCATTCTTGCCGTGCGCAACGAACTGGCAGCATTGCTGGGTTTCGACAACTACGCCGAATATTCCATCGCCACCAAGATGGCCAGCGACGCACCGCAGGTGCTGAGCTTCCTGCGCGACCTGGCTGCACGCGCCAAGCCGTATGCGCAGCGCGACCGCGCCGAACTGGAAGCCTTCGCCCGCGACGAACTGGGCATGGATGAGCTGCAGGCCTGGGATCTGGCCTATGTGGCCGAGAAGCTCAAGCAGGCGCGTTACAGCTACTCCGAGCAGGAAGTGAAGCAGTACTTCACCGAGCCCAAGGTGCTGGCCGGCCTGTTCGGTGTGATCGAGCGCCTGTACGGGCTCAAGGTGGAACAGGACAGCGCCCCGGTCTGGCACGAAGACGTACGTTTCTACCGACTGGTGAACGCCGATGGCACCTTGGTTGGCCAGTTCTACATGGACCTGTACGCACGCGAAGGCAAGCGCGGCGGTGCGTGGATGGACGACTGCCGCAACCGTCGCGTTACCGCCGCTGGCGTGCAGACGCCGCTGGTCTACCTGGTCTGCAATTTCGGCCGTGGCAATGACGGCAAGCCGGCGACCTTCAGCCACGACGAAGTCACCACCGTCTTCCACGAAATGGGCCACGGCCTGCATCAGCTGCTGACCCGCATCGGTGAGTTGGCGGTTGCGGGCATCAATGGTGTGGAGTGGGATGCAGTGGAGCTGCCCAGCCAGTTCATGGAGAACTTCTGCTGGGAGTGGGAGCAGGTGGAAGCG
This sequence comes from Stenotrophomonas sp. STEN063, assembly GCF_056854515.1. Classification (NCBI taxonomy): domain Bacteria; kingdom Pseudomonadati; phylum Pseudomonadota; class Gammaproteobacteria; order Lysobacterales; family Lysobacteraceae; genus Stenotrophomonas; species Stenotrophomonas sp. STEN063. The sequence continues at coordinate 65,423 of NZ_JBXFWF010000016.1, read as the reverse complement.
ATGACTGCGCATGTCGATACCGGCGCGCCGTTGCCGCGCGAACTGTTCGACAAGATGCTGGCGGCGAAGAACTTCCAGAGCGGCATGTTTACCGTGCGCCAGCTGGAATTCGGCCTGTTCGACATGCTGCTGCACAGCCAGTACCAGCCTGAACAGGAAAGCGTGCTGCAGCTGCTGGAACGCGTGCGCGGCGAGGTGGCGGTGAACATCCCGCCGGCCTGGAACCGCTTCGCCAACCAGTTCAGCCACATCTTCGCTGGTGGCTATGCGGCCGGCTATTACAGCTACAAGTGGGCCGAAGTGCTCAGCGCCGACGCCTATGCCGCGTTCGAGGAAGCACCGGGCGCCTTGGCCGAAACCGGCAAGCGTTTCCGCGACGAAGTGTTGTCGCGTGGCGGTAGCCGCAGTGCGGCCGAGAACTTCCGTGCCTTCCGTGGCCGTGAACCGCAGATTGATGCCCTTCTGCGGCATAGCGGCATGACGGCCTGATGCAGACGGCGTCAGCCCCGGCTGGAACGCGGACGCTCTACTTCGTTCGGCATGGGCAGAGCATGGCCAACGCGGGTGCGTTCGCCATGGCTGATCGGGAGATCCCGCTCAGCGCTTTGGGCCGCCAGCAGGTGCAGGATCTTTTGACGCGCTGGCCATTGCGGCCGGCGCGGCTGTACTGCTCGCAGATGCTGCGCGCCCGGCAGACGGCGGCGTACTTCGGCGATGCCCACGGGCTTGCAGCACAGGAGATCGCCGAGCTGGATGAGTTCAGCTATCTGGCGCTTGCCACTGTCGAGGGCAAGGTGCCCGCCGAGGTCGCGGTGTTGGCGCGTGACTACTGGCAACGCGGCGACCCTGCCCATCGTGACGGCGATATTGCCGACAGCTTCGATGACTTCGCAGCTCGGGTTGAGGCCTTCCTTGCCCGCCTGCATGACTTCGAAGATGGCAGCGTATTCGTGGGCCATGGCATCTGGATCGGCCTGCTGGCCTGGCGCCTGCAAGGGCGGACGGTGAACAGGCCTGCGGACATGCAGGCATTCCGTGCCTTCCAGACCGGGATGCATGTGCCCAATGCCGGGGTGTACAGGTTGGAAATTGCCAGCGGCGAAGGCGCTGCACGGCTTACAGCGCTGGATGTCAGCGTTGCCTGAACGCGATGGGCCCGCAACGGCGCGGGTTCAAGTTTGGCGTGTCACCATAGATTCTTCATCTGGCCGCACCGGTCCCGCCGCACTCGCCATGCACAGGTTGTTCAAGTCCACCGACGGCAAGCCCCGCCTGTATCTGCGTATCGCTGCGGCTGCGGCGATCATCGGCGTGGTGCTGTGGTTCCAGCCGCAGATCAACGAGCCCGCCGCCCAGGTCAGCAATGGCCTGAACCTGCGCAGCGCGCCGGACCAGCGTGCCGAGCGCCTGGCGGTATTGCCGGTGGGCACCACGGTGGAAGTGCAGCGCTGCCTCGACGACCTGCAATGGTGCAACGTGCGCGCGGACGGCAAGAGTGGCTGGGTGGCGGCGGACTACCTGGTCGCCCGCAGCGATGGCAAGAAGGTGAGGCTGGCCGAAGCCGGCAAGCAGCTGGGTGTGGTCATAGAGACGGCCAAACCGGGTGGGTGAGCTGCATCTGTAGAGCCGAGCCATGCTCGGCTTGGGGGCGTTACCGGTAAAGCCCTGCCGAGCATGGCTCGGAACTACGCTTCTGCCCCCTCCCTTGCGCCGAAGGCGGAGGGGAGGGCTGGGGAGGGGTAGCTCTTCGCCGTTTGCAGCAATACGCGCTTCGCGGCTTACGCCGCTCCCACAACAGCATGATCAAGCCGGCCTTGAGCTGCACCTGTAGAGCCGAGCCATGCTCGGCTGGATCGTTACCGGTAAAGCCCTGCCGAGCATGGCTCGGCACTACGGTTCTGTCCCTGTTACTTCTTGTTCGGCACCTCAAAGCCCAGCTTGTCCACCTGCTGCGGGTGCTGCGGCACGCGCTTGAGCTTGTCGGTGTTTACGTCGTACTTGTCACGCAGGCGCGTGGCGAGCTGACGGTAGGTGGCGTTGTCCATGTCCGGTTCGCGGGCAAAGATCCACGCCATCTCGCGCCCCGGGTAGCCGATCAGTGCCCAGGAGTAGTCCGGCGCCACTTCAAGAATGCGCGAACGGGTCGGTACTACCCGGTAGAACCAGGTGCGCCAGCTGCGGTTGCCGCTTTCTTCGTCCACCTTGGCGCGGATGTCGATCTCTTCTTCCGGTTCGGCAAAGCCGTCGCGGAACTGGTACTTGATGGCCACCTTATCGTCGTCACGCAGGGTGTAGGTGTTGACGCTGGCCACATGGCCGCGCTCGATGAAATTGGGCACCCGACCGATCACATACCAGCGGCCCATGAAGCGCTGCAGGTCTATCGGGCCCTCTGCGATTCCCTCCACCGTCGTCGTCGCCGGTGCAGCCTCCTGTGCAAGCGCCGGGCTCAGCGGCAGGGCGAGACTCAACAGCATGGCGGACACAAAGACGGGAATCGGTCGCATTACGGGTAAGGCACCTATGAAGGTCAGGGCTGCATGTTCGACGGGCAGCGATGCGTCCGTCAATGGCAGGTCGCAGTCTGTGAGATGGCGGCCGCCGAGGATGCACTCCAACACAGCCATGTTGCCGGAGAACGTCATGACCAAGCCACTTGCATCGTCATCCCGTCGTAACGCGCAGGACGCGCCCGATCCGCAGGTGCTGCGCTGCGTCAGACAGGCGGCCCTGGCTGGCCTGGCACTGGTGCTGGTCTGGCCGGCGGCGCGCGGCCACAGCCAGTGGATCGGCTGGTTGCCGTTGTGGCTGCTGGGCATGCCGCTGAGCGCCTGGTGGGCCTTGTACCGCTTCCGCCTACCCGCAGCTTGGAGGAACCGCCACGCCAAACCGCGTAAACGCGGCCCGCAGGCCACCCGTGGCCGTCGCCCGGCGCGGCGGCGCCTGCCGCAGGCGGCCTGACCTTCGACACGTGGGGGCGGGCTGGGGGCTGTGTTAGCGTTCGGGGCTTATGACCGCATGGAGCCAACATGTCTCGACTCTCTTCTGCCTGCCTTGTGGCGGGTCTGCTTTCATCCGGCCTGGCCGGGGCCGCCATGGCCGCTGATGACTCCCAGGACAAGTACGCCTGGTTGGAAGACGTCACCGGCGACAAACAGCTGGGCTGGGTGAAGGAGCAGAACGCCAAGTCCGAAGGCCGCCTGGCCGTGACCCCGCAGTTCAAGGCGATGGAGGCCGGCATCCGTGAGGTGCTGGATTCCGATGCCAAGATCCCGGGCGTCGAGAAGATCGGCGATTACTACTACAACTTCTGGAAGGACAAGCAGCACGAGCGCGGCGTATGGCGCCGCACCACGCTGGTCGAATACCGCAAGGCCGAGCCGCTGTGGGAAACCGTGCTGGACCTGGACGCGCTGAACAAGGCCGAGGGCGAGAACTGGGTGTGGCATGGCGCCAACTGCCTGCGCCCGGAGTACAACCGCTGCCTGATCGCGCTGTCGCGCGGTGGCGCCGATGCCGATGTCACCCGCGAATTCGACATCTCGAAGAAGGACTGGATCAAGGACGGCTTCTTCCGCGCCGAGGCCAAGGGTGGCCTGGGCTGGATCGACCAGGACAACGTCTTCGTCTACACCGACTTCGGCCCGGGTTCGATGACCACCTCCGGCTACCCGCGCGTGGTCAAGCGCTGGCAGCGCGGCACCCCGATCAGCGCCGCAACCACGGTGTACGAGGGCAAGCCGGAAGACATGTACATCGCCGCGATGCACGACGATACGCCCGGCTTCGAGCGTAACTTCGTCAGCCGCACGATTGCTTTTTACAACAACGAGCTGTTCCTGATCGGCGCCGATGGCAAGCTGACCAAGGTCGACGCACCGAACTCGGCCGAGAAGGGCGTGCGCCGCGAATGGCTGACGCTGGAGCTGCGTGAGCCGTGGACCGTAGGCGGCAAGACCTATACCGCAGGTTCGCTGCTGGCGACGAAGTTCGATGACTTCATGGCCGGCAAGCGCGAGTTCGATGTGCTGTTCGCGCCGACCGACACCACTTCGCTGGCCGGCACCACCTGGACCAAGTCGCACGTGGTGCTGAACGTGCTGGACGACGTCAAGAATCGCCTGAAGGTGCTGACCCATGGCAAGGACGGTTGGGTAAGCAGCGATTTCACCGGCGCACCGGCCTTCGGCACCATTGGTGTTGGCGCGGTGGACGCGGACGAAAGCGACGCGGTGTGGATGACCGTCACCGACTACCTGACCCCGACCACCCTGGCCATGGCCGAGATCGGCCAGCAGCCGGAAGTGCTGAAGACCATGCCGGCGTTCTTCGACGCCAGCGACAAGGTGATCGAGCAGCACTTCGCCACCAGCAAGGACGGCACCCGCGTGCCGTACTTCGTTGTGCACGACAAGGCGATGAAGCTGGATGGTTCCAACCCGACCCTGCTGTACGGCTACGGTGGCTTTGAGATCTCGCTGACTCCCGGTTATTCCGGTGGCATGGGCCGCGCCTGGCTGGACAAGGGCGGCGTGTATGTCGTGGCCAACATCCGTGGCGGTGGCGAGTACGGCCCGCGTTGGCACCAGGCGGCGCTGAAGCAGAACCGCCACAAGGCGTACGAGGACATGGCAGCGGTGGCGCAGGACCTGGTCACCCGCAACATCACTTCGGCCAAGCACCTGGGCGTGCAGGGCGGCAGCAACGGCGGTCTGCTGACCGGCAACATGCTGACCCAGTACCCGGAGCTGTTCGGTGCGGTGGTGGTGCAGGTTCCGCTGCTGGACATGAAGCGCTACAGCCACCTGTTGGCCGGTGCTTCGTGGATGGCCGAGTACGGCAACCCGGACACGGCGGATTGGGACTTCATCAAGACCTTCTCCCCGTACCACCTGTTCGACCCGGCCAAGAGCTACCCGCCGGTGCTGTTCACCACCTCCACCCGCGATGACCGCGTCCACCCGGGCCACGCCCGCAAGATGGCGGCCAAGATGATCGACGCAGGCAAGGACGTGACCTACTACGAGAACATCGAAGGCGGTCATGGTGGCGCGGCGAACAATGCGCAGGCCGCGCATATGTCGGCACTGGCGTACAGCTTCCTGTGGGAGCAGCTGAGCAAGAAGTGATGCTTGGTTTGAAGTGACGCAAAACAAACGCCACCGAAAGGTGGCGTTTGTTTTTGCTTTTGCTTTTGCCTAAGCCCCTCTCCCGCTTGCGGGAGAGGGGTTGGGGTGAGGGCAAGGGCGGAGTCTTGTTGGTGAATTGCGGTAGGCATTTCAAAAGCTCAAAAGCTCCCCCCATCCGCCCTACGGGCACCTTCCCCCGCAAGCGGGAGAAGGGAAATAGCCAAAGCCGAGCCACAGCCAAAGCCAAAGCCAAAGCCAAAGCACCCCTCCCCAGCCTTCCCCTTCGCCTGCGGCGAAAGGGAGGGGGTTGCAAGCAAAGCATGCGTGCTGAGTTGTGCTTGCGCTCTTGCTTCTGCTGTCGCTTCCACTCCCTCCCTTTCGCCACAGGCGAAGGGGAAGGCTGGGGAGGGGTGCCTTTAGGCCCTCAGCCCTCAGCCCTTAGCCCTTAGCCCTCAGCCAACTTTCCCAGCCAACCAACTCTCCAACCCCCGTCCAATCCGCGCCACCGCCTCCTGCAAGCGCCCAACATCCTGCGTATACGCAATCCGCACATGCTGGTTCGCCCGGTAGTTCCCAAAATCCAGGCCAGGCGTAAACGCCACATGCTCGGTCTCCAGGAAGTGCGCACAGAACGCCTGCGCATCATCGGTAAACGCACTCACGTCGCAGTACAGGTAGAACGCGCCCTGCGGCTCCACATCAATCCGGAACCCAAGCGCCCGCAACGCAGGCAGCAGATAATCCCGTCGCTGCCGGAACTGCTCGCGACGCTGTTCGAAGATCGCAATCGTCTCCGGCTCGAAACACGCCAAGGCCGCATGCTGCGCCATCGACGGCGCGCTGATGTACAGGTTCTGCGCAAGCTTCTCCAGCTCCGGCACCGCACGCGGTGGCGCCACCAGCCAGCCAAGGCGCCAGCCGGTCATGCCGAAGTATTTGGAGAAGCTGTTCAACACAAAGGCTTCGTCATCCACTTCCAGCACGCTGGGCGCATCAAAGCCGTAGGTCAGCCCGTGGTAGATCTCATCCACCACCAGATGCCCGTCACGCTCCTTCAGTGCAGAAGACAGGCCAGCCAACTGCCCAGCATCCAAGGTGGTGCCGGTCGGATTGGCCGGCGAGGCCACCAACGCCCCAACGCTACCCGCATTCCAATTGGCCGCAATCGACTCGGGGGTAAGCTGATACCCACTCTCCGGCCCCACCGGCACAAGCTGCGCCGCGCCTTCCACCAGCCGCAGGAAATGCCGGTTGCAGGGATAGCCGGGGTCGGCCAACAGCCAGTGCTTGTCCGGGTCCACCAGCAGGCTGGAGGCCAGCAGCAGCGCACCCGAGCCACCCGGGGTGACCAGAATCCGCTCCGGGTCGATATCCAGCCCGTAGCGCTGGCCGTAGAAGCCAGCAATGGCCTGGCGTAGGGCAGGCAGGCCGCGAGCTGCGGTGTAGCGGGTGTGGCCGGCGGCCAGTGCGGCCTGGCCGGCTCGGACGATGGGCTCGGCGGTGGTGAAATCCGGCTCGCCGATCTCCAGGTGGATCACGTCGTGGCCTTGCTGCTCCAGTGCGTTGGCGCGGGCCAGCAGCGACATGACGTGGAAGGGCGCGATCTCCTGACTGCGGCGGCTGTATGGGGCATGCGGGGTGTGGGGCGTGTTCATCGCTGCATGATAGGCGCCGTTGATGGCAGCGGGGCAAGCGCCGGGCATGGCACACTGTGGCCTGTAGCACTGGATGCACCACCGTTGTTCCGGAGTGAACCTGATGAAACCTCTTCTTTGCCTGTTGGTTGCAAGCCTGATGATCAATACCGCCGCCGCGTCCCAGCCCACCCCGCCTGATGTCGAGAAGCGCCCGCATACGGTGACCGCGCCGTTCGGTGCGCAGCGCGAGGATGCGTATTACTGGTTGCGTGACGACGAGCGCAAGGAGCCGGCGATGCTGGCTTACCTCAATGCCGAGAACGCCTACACCGACGCCTTGATGGCGCCGCTCAAGCCGCTTCAGGACAAGCTCTACGCCGAGATCGTCGGCCGCATCAAGCAGGACGATGCCAGTGTGCCCTACCGCGAGCGCGGCTACTGGTATTACACCCGTTACGAGACCGGCAAGGACTACCCCATCCACGCCCGCCGCAAGGGCGACATGCAGGCGCCGGAAGAGGTGCTGCTGGATCTCAACGTGCTGGCCGAAGGCAAGGGCTACTACGCCGTCAGCGACATGGACATCAGTCGCGACAACACCTTGCTGGCCTATGCCGAAGATTCTGTCGGCCGCCGCCAGTACACCATCCGTTTCAAGGACCTGGCCACCGGCAAGATGCTGGACGACGTGATCGAGGGCGTGTCGGCCAATGTGATCTGGGCCGATGACAACCGCACGCTGTTCTACGTCGAGAACGACCCGGAAACCCTGCTCACCGTGCGCGTCAAGAAGCACGTGCTCGGCACCCCGGCCAGTGCCGACGTGCTGGTCTACGAGGAGAAGGACGACAGCTTCTACATGGGCATCGGCCGCACCCGCGACGACCGCTTCATCACCATCGGCGTGGACAGCACCGTGTCCTCCGAGCTGCGTTACACCTCTGCCGCCAACCCGGGCGAGTTCACTGTGCTGGCCAAGCGCGAGCGCGATGTCGAATACGACGCCGACCACTACAACGGCCAGTGGGTGATCCGCACCAATGCCGATGGCGCCACCAACTTCAAGCTTGTCACCGCGCCGGAAGGTGCCACTGACCGCAAGCAGTGGAAGGATTGGGTCAAGCACGATCCGCAGGTGCTGATCGAAGGCTTCGAGCTGTTCGACGGCTATACCGCCATCGCCGAGCGCGCCGAAGCGCTGGAGCGCGTGCGCCTGCTGTTCGCCGATGGCCGCAGCGAGTTCGTCAAGGCTGATGAGCCGGCCTACTCGATGGGCCTGTCGGTCAACGCCGAACCGGAAACCGAATGGCTGCGTTACAGCTACACCTCGCTGACCACACCGGCAACCACCTACGAACTCAACGTCAAGACCGGCGAGCGCCGCCTGCTCAAGCAGCAGCCGGTGATCGGCTATGACCCGAGCAAGTATGAAACCGAGCGCGTCTGGGTGACCGCCCGCGATGGCGCGCGCATCCCGGTGTCGCTGGTCTACAAGAAGGGCTTCAAGAAGGACGGCACTGCTGCCCTGTACCAGTACGCCTACGGCAGCTACGGCATGTCGATGGACCCCAACTTCAACCAGAGCGTGGTCAGCCTGCTTGATCGTGGCGTGGTCTATGCCATCGCCCACATCCGTGGCGGCCAGGAAATGGGCCGCAGCTGGTACGACGACGGCAAGCTGCTGCACAAGCAGAACACCTTCAACGATTTCGTCGACGTCACCCGCGCGCTGGTCGCACAGGGCTATGCCGCCAAGGACCGCGTCGCGGCCTCGGGCGGCAGCGCCGGTGGCCTGCTGATGGGCGCGGTGGCCAACCAGGCCCCGGGCGATTACCGGGTGATGGTTGCGCAGGTGCCGTTCGTCGACGTGGTCACCACCATGCTCGATGCCAGCATCCCGCTGACCACCAACGAGTACGACGAGTGGGGCAACCCGGAGCAGAAGCCGTACTACGACTACATGCTCAAGTACTCGCCGTACGACAACGTCACCGCGCAGGCCTATCCGTCGCTGTTCGTCGGCACCGGCCTGTGGGACTCGCAGGTGCAGTACTGGGAGCCGGCCAAGTGGGTGGCCAAGCTGCGTGACGTCAACACCGGCAGCCAGCCCATCGTGTTCCGCACCAACATGGAAGCCGGCCATGGCGGCAAGTCCGGCCGCTTCCAGCGTTACAAGGAACAGGCTGAGTCCTTCGCCTTCGTGCTGGGGCAGCTGGGCCTGGCTGACTGACGCAGCCAGGTCGTAGCGATGCCTGATATGCCGCCGCCGCGTGATCCTCACGATCCACGCACGCGCCCACCGCGCCTGCGCTGGGCGTGGTGGCTGCTGGCTTATGTCAGCCTGGGCGTGGGCATCGTCGGCATCTTCGTGCCGGGGCTGCCCACCACCGTCTTCGTGCTGATTTCGGCCTGGGCGGCCTCGCATGGCTCCGAGCGGCTGCACCGCTGGCTGCTGGACCACCCCCGCTTCGGTCGTGCCATCCGCGACTGGCAGGCGCACGGCGCGGTCAGCCGCAAGGGCAAGTGGATGGCCAGCCTGACCATGCTGGCCTGTGCCCTGATCACCCTGTGGTGCGTGCCGCTGGCCTGGGTGAAATGGACCTCGATCAGCATCATGGCCTGTGTCTGCCTGTGGCTGTGGCTGCGCCCCTTGCCCCCCGGCGAACGCTGAACGGCGCGCGGCCGCGGTTCGGACTTCGCGGTCCAGTGGCTATACTCCGGGGATGAACAAGACGTCCCGTTTCCTGATTCTCATCCCGGCGGCCTTCCTGCTGCTGGGTCTCAGTGCCTGTGGCAACAAGGGCCCCTTGGTGATGCCGCAGAAGCCGGTACCGATCGAGGAACAGGAAGTCACCCCGGCCGACCAGCCCGCCACGGAAAAGACCGACCCGGCCGCCGACAAGAAGGCCGACGAAGCCATTGAAGACGGAACCGGTGGTGCTGGCGTAAATGGGTAAGTCGGCAACAGGGCGCATGCGCTTCAGCAAGATGCATGGCGCCGGCAATGATTTCGTGGTGTTGGACCTGCGTGACGGCAGCGCGCCGCCGAATGCCGAGCAGGCAGCGCTGCTGGCCGACCGCCACCGCGGCGTGGGCTGCGACCAGATCCTGACCATCGAAGCCCCGCGCAGCGAAGGCGCGGTGGCGTCCTACCGCATCTGGAACTCAGACGGCTCCACCTCGCAGCAATGCGGCAACGGCGCGCGCTGTGTGGCCGCCTGGCTGGTACGCGACGGCGCCGCGCAGGGCGACGACTTCATCATCGACAGCCCGACCCGTACCCACGCCGTGCAGCGCCTGGCCAATGGCGAGTACGCCGTGGCCATGGGCAAGCCCGAGTTCGAGCCGGAACAGATTCCGCTGCTGGGCTTCCCGCGTGCGCGCGAGGAATACATGACTTCGCTGCAGGGCGAGAACGTGCGCTTTGGCGCCGTATCGATGGGCAACCCGCACGCTGTGCTGGAAGTCGGTTCGGTCGACGCCGCACCGGTCGAGCGCGTAGGGCCCTTGCTGCAGCAGAACCCCTCGTTCCCGGAATCGGTGAACGTCGGCTTCGCCCAGGTGATGGATGCCGGTCACGCCCGTCTGCGCGTCTACGAGCGCGGCGTTGGCGAGACCCTGGCCTGCGGCAGCGGTGCCTGCGCAGCGGCGGTAGTGCTGATGCAGCGCGGCCGCCTGCAGCGTGATGCACTGATCTCCTTGCCCGGTGGCGACCTGCGTATCCAATGGCCGGCAGACGATGCCGAGATCGTGATGTCCGGCCCGGCAGCATTCGTATTCGACGGAGAGTGGATGGGATGAACGACACAGTCGAGAAAATCGGTGCCCATGAAGTTGCAGCCTGGCTGCGGCGTCATCCGACCTTCCTCAAGCAGTTTCCCGATCTGGCACTGACCATGGTGGTGCCGCGCGACGACGGCCCGACCGCCTCGCTCGCCAGCTACCAGTTGGAAGTACTGCGCGACAAGAACCGTGAACTGTCGCGGCGCTTGGCCGACCTCGGCGCCAACGCACAGATCAACGAGCGCCTGGCCGTGCGTACCCACCAGCTGACGCTGGCGCTGATGCGCCAGACCAGCGCCGCCGACACCCTGCGTGCGATGGCCGCCTCGCTGGAAGAAGATTTCGCCGGCGACCTGGTGCGCATCGTCTCCTTCGACGACGTGCCGGAACTGGCCGAAGCACCGTGGCTGCAGGTCATCGCCAAGGACGACGCCAAGCTGGCGCCGTTCCACGACTGCCTGCAGGACGGCGAGCCCATCTGCGGCCGCCTGCAGCAGGAAAAGAACGACGTGCTGTACGGCGAGCGGGTCAACGAAGTGTCGTCCACCGCACTGTTGCCGCTGCCGGGCGTTGGCCTGATCGCGGTAGGCAGCTACGACCCCAACCGCTTCTATCCCGGCATGGGCACGCTGTTCCTGCGCATGATGGGCGAATCGCTGGTGACGGGCCTGCAGCGTTTCCGCAGCGCTTGAGTGGAGTGACGCGGCGATGAGCGCCGTCCAGGCATTCCTGTCCTATCTGCAGGTCGAGCGCCGCATGTCGGCGCACACGCTGGACGCCTACCAGCGTGACCTCGCCGCGCTCACGCAATGGTGCGAAGCGCATGAAGTATCCGACCCGCAAACCCTGCAAGGCGATCAGCTGCGCGAGTTCGTCGCCAGTGAGCACCGCCGCGGCCTGTCGGCCAAAAGCCTGCAGCGCCGCTTGTCGGCCTGCCGCAGCTTCTACGCCTGGCTGCTGAAGAACAACGTCATCGACAACAGCCCCGCCGCCGGCCTGCGTGCGCCCAAGGCACCGCGCAAACTGCCGCAGGTGCTGGACGCCGACGAAGCCGTGCAATTGGTCGAACTACCTACCGACGCACCGCTGGGCCTGCGCGACCGCGCGCTGCTCGAACTGTTCTATTCCTCGGGCCTGCGCTTGAGCGAACTCTGCGCCATGCGCTGGCGCGACCTCGATACCGCAAGCGGCATCGTGCTGGTGCACGGCAAAGGCAACCGCGAACGCACCGTGCCAGTCGGCTCGCATGCAATGAACGCATTGCAGGAATGGCGCAAGGAAAGCGGCGGCACCGGCGAGAAACCGGTATTCCCGGGCCGCAGCGGCGGCCCGATAAGTCAGCGCGCCGTGCAGATCCGCATCAAGCAACTGGCGCAACGCCAGGGCCTGTTCAAGAACGTGCACCCACATATGCTGCGGCATAGTTTCGCCAGCCATATCCTGGAATCCTCAGGCGACCTGCGGGGCGTGCAGGAGCTGCTGGGGCATGCGGATATTGCGACCACGCAGATCTATACGCACCTGGATTTCCAGCATCTGGCCAAGGTTTATGATGCGGCGCATCCAAGGGCGAAGCGGAAGAGTTGAGTATTGCAAAAATCCGTCCGTGCCAGGAGAGTGGGGGCGGCGTAAGTCTACTGATTCCGCTGTTTGTACGCTCCAGAGTTGGCTGTTGATAAATGCTGCGCAATTATCTCGGAAAATCACGGCGGGGCGCTATTTGTTTCAGATTCCGGCTGTCAGATGAAAGGAGTCCGCTTGTCGACTTACTTTCGAGCTGCACCACCAATAGCGAGTAGTACTTTGCGCCATCCTGATGAGTGGGTGCTTCCGCATCTTTTTCTCTGGGCTACCTCGCTTCCCTCTCCCCGCAATACGGCTTCGGAGAAGAATTTAATTGTAATGTGACGAAGGCCGATGGATGAGGTAATAACCAGGATTACTGAAAGCGCGACTTCCCAATTGGATGCTGTGTCCGAAATGACGCGAAGCGGCATTGCGAAAGGCATTGTTGGCGGGAAGAAGGAAAGGGCAACGATAAAGCCGTTGTCAGGTTCCTTCGCGCCGCCGAGGCAAAGAAGAAGGCAGCTCATTGGCAATAGAATCAACGTATTTCTTATTGGAGAGGTGGGGCTTGGAAGTAGTGCTGAGACAACGGAAAAGACAAGGCTCCAGAGCAGCAGGCCAAGTGCTCCGCTTGCTAGCGCCATCAATAGCTGAGGCCAGTCTCTCGCCACTGCTTGGATATGGGACATATTTACGATTCCCAGCATGGTCGCTGCAATGGTTCCATATGTGGCGTAACAGGCCATTGTCTTGAGTCCGTGCAGGCCGGCCGCGATTATCTTTCCGTCTATCCAGACCGCTGGCGTAATGGCCGCCAAAATAATTTCGCTGATTCTTCCAAACTTCTCGCCTGCTATTCCTTGCATTATTATGGCGAGGGCAGAGATGACTCCCATGACCGTCAATATCATTGTGCAGATGGAGATCGCGTAACTCCTGGAGTCGGCGGCTTCCTCGGTACCTTTTATGGTGTACTGTATCAGTTGAGGAGGGCGGGCGATCTTGTTGAATTGTTCCTCTGATATCCCTTCGCGTTGCGAGCTGATCTTTACATGGATTGGTGTAAAGCTCTCCTTAAGTGCATCCTGCCAGTGCACGGCGTTGTTTGTGTAGAGTCGATACACTGATGGTTCTTGCTCCGTCAGCAGGCCATCCAGCTCGCCGTTATCAACTTTTCTGAAGGATTCTTCTAGAGCCCCGGGGGCGACTGGGATGAAATTGAATCGCTTGGACGAGGAGTGTGTAAGCAGGTGATTGCCCGAGGTCTCAATTCCAATATTGATGCCAGTGGGTGTCGATAGCAGCATCAATGCGTCGCCGCCAAAACGAATAATCGCTATCAATACGAGGATAGACAGGCTGATGATCTCTCCCTTCATATCAAAGAACTTCATAAATTCGAAGCGCGCCACATCAAAGACTCTACGGTCCATTCTGGACTCCGGATCGGTTGGATGTTATGGCGGATATGTAAGCCTGGTGGAGGTCGGGCCGCGTGAATTCGACGTCCAAAATCGTGTCGTGGCGGCCTATTTCTGCGAGCGCCGCAGTAAAAGATTTGAGGCTTATGGTTTGGAAATCGATTGTTAATCGATTATCTCCTTGCGCCGTCAGCCTATGGGGAGGGAGATTGCTGAAGTCTGGAGCGGGGCCTTGCTTGATTAGCACAGTGATGGATCGTTGTGAGAGTTCTCGATTCTCAGTGCGGGGCTTTCCAAAGCCACTCATCATTGAGGTACGTCCGCTCTGAATGAGTGCCACGCTCGAGGCAATTCGTTCAACAAGTGCGAGCTGGTGAGCGGAAATTAGAATCGCGGTACCGGCTCCTGCGTGCTCAATCAGTATGTCAGAGACGAAGTCCTGATTTATAGGATCCAGGCCGGAAAACGGTTCATCAAGTACGAGAAGGCATGGGGAGTGCATCAGGCATGCAGCAAGTTGGAGCTTTTGCTGATTTCCTTTGGACAAGGACCTTACCTTCTCATTTCTTTTAGGATGTAAGTCGAGGCGGTGGAGCCAATATTCCAGCAACTCGGGAATTTTCGAGGTTGCAATCGCACGTAAGCGCGCCCAGTACTTCAATAGCTCGGCCACGTTGACGTCTTGGTATAGGCCGCGTTCTTCGGGTAAGAACCCAAGCTGCTCTTTCGGAAGTGCGTTGTGGATGATTTGACCACGCCATCGAACCCGCCCGGCATCCGGCCGAGTAAGGCCGGCTACGATACGAAATGTCGTCGATTTTCCAGCGCCGTTTGGCCCGATGAGCGCTACTATGCTGCCCTGCTCAACGACAAGCGATGCGTCAGCAATAGCCGCAGTATTGCCAAAGCTCTTCCTTACTGACTCAATCTGTAGCAATTCAGCACCCCTGTTCGCGATTCAATTGAGAGCTTCGATTTCCACCGTTCGAACCTGGCGCCAGCCGCGGAGAAACGCGGAGTCACTTTTGCGCACCAACGACCATATCTGTAGAGCTTCTTCTCTTCCCGAAGCAGTATTGGCTAGTGCATCAAATGCGGCGAGGCGAATGCGCTCAATCTCGTGCCTCGTGGCTATATGTCTGAGGATTTCTTTGTGCTCGTCGCTTCCCAGGGCCGCTGCTGCGCCGAATATAGAGCCTGCCGATGTGCGGTTGATGAGTGCCGCGATTTTTCCACTGTTCAAGTCAAATGCATATTGATCCATCATGGAAGCTCTTATGGAGTTCTCCATAATGTTTAGAGAAACTGAGAACGAGGCGGGTGGCAATTGGTTGTGGATATCGGTGAAGGCGCGATAGAGGAGGATCTTGCCTCTGGAGAGGTTGCTTCTTTCAATATACCGAAGGTTGACTTTTTCACCCTTAATGCCGTCGCATTCATTGTAGTCGTACTCGTAGTAATCGCTGCTATAGCCTGGGCCGTGGTAGCCAACGGTCAGGAAGTTGAAATTGTGATCGTGCGGTTTGTTGTAGAAAAATGGATCGGTGCCGCTGGTCTTTACCATTTGATCGGCGATGGCAGGCCACAGGCAGGCTCGCAAGAAGAACGGCTGCCCCCTTCGTTGTGGAGGATAAATCATGAAAACCTGTGCAGAATAGCTATTTGACGTCTGGAGGTTGCGATAATCCCTCAGTTCAGAACAAACCATTTCTGCAAGGAATTCTCTGTTGTTGGATAGCTGTTTCAGAGCTGTTGACGCGGAAGCTAATGAATCTTGGTCCATAGGTTGAATTTTGTTTTCAAACAGGAATTCGACTAGATCCCCGAGCTCGATTGAAGTGCTGTCGTCGGAATCAATTGCTATCGGCATTATTGTTCGCCTTGATCAATGCGACGGTTTGGAGGGCCGCTTCACGGACTTGCGGGTGCGGGTCGTGATCCGCCAAGTGGCTAACAAAAGGGGTTGCTGAGGAGGGGGCCATGACAAGGGCTTCCCGCATCGCATGCCATCGAACGAAATGATCTGGGTGCTCAGTTGCTATAGCGATCAGGTGGTCCACACCCATGCGCCAGTCCAGTTCTCGAACGAGAGTTGCGAGAAGCTGTGCGCGGGAGGATTTCATGTCCGCTGCAGTAAAGGAATGAAGTTTTCCTTCCATATCGTAGTGAACATTGACCGCTGTCCTCGGGGTGTTGCGAGTTGCAATGGCGAATACGACGGGAGACTCGCAGCTTGCGATGGACATTCCCGTACATCCGCCCTCAAGGAAAAGCGTGTCGCCGTCGGTGATCTTTTTATCTGGCAGCTGATGCATCTCGCGAAAGGAAAGAGGGTCTTTGCGATTAAAAGGTTCTGCTTGCCAAAGATTGAGTGTGGCATTCCCTCCTTTTATAAACCTGATGGATGAGTCCGTACCTTGCATGGTTATGCCGGACACTCTGGTCTTGTTCTTTTGTGCCTTCTTGATCCGGTGTGCGGTTGGTCCAATCGAAACCAATGAGACGCGCAGCTGGTCGCTGTCAAATAGCACAATTCCGGTGAGTGCTTCGCTGTCGATTGTTCTCGCTGTAGTGGCGTAGAGTGGCGTGCTTGCGAATCGGAGTAGTTCCTCCGAAATCAGTGCCTCGATTCGTTCCTTGGAAACTAGAGATGCCGCTTCGAATAGTTTGGCTTGCACCGCATCTGTGCTCTGTTCGCCAGTCAATGATTCAGCGATTGATCTCATCGCGTCGAGTACACCGAATGAGTTCAATCTTCCCTCCAAACCAAGCGCCTGGCTTGAGAGTCTGAAGAAAGTCCTTTGGTTGCTGAGGTTGCTGCATATGGCTAGAACTTTTTCTGGATTCTTCATCGTACTATTCGCTTCTCCGAGCCGACGCAGGTGTGAGCCTGCGCCGGCGGTTGTCTAGCGGATCTGTTGATTGATGAAGACACCAGCCACGACTCCGAGTGCAAAACACGCTGGACCAACCGAGTCATCAAACCCAGTATTGCCGTGAATCGCGACGTCTTGTGCGAGTGCTGGAAGGGTATATGTATTTAGCATTGCTAGCTCCGTTTATTGGCTAAAGGACGGCTACGATTACCATGACGACAACGGTGACTGGCTCGAGGGTCGACTCGAGTAACGGGCTGCCATTGATACCCACGTCGACCGGCAGGCTCGGTATGGGCAAGGTTATTGCGTGCTGCATTGGATCCTCCTTTCGAAAGGGGCTTTCCTGAGCGTCGCGAGCATGAGGCCAGCAGGAGGCGGTCACTGCGACGTACTTGTTTTATATGCGTGGCGAGGATTTCGCAAAGTAGGTGAAGCCGATTCTGTATACGGTGGATTCGTGCTGTTGGGGCGTGTAACTCTTGCATTTCAAGTGGTTCTCGTCACGGCGGTGGGTGATTCCCACACTAATTTGCTGGGTTATCTTTCCTGTGATTGATCCGCAGTTCTTACTCGTCCGCGCGAATTCATGGAGATCGTTCGACACCGTGCTTGTAGTGCTCGCCGCGTTCTGCGTGCCGTCTGCGTCCGAGCAGACGACGTTTATTGGCGCTGGCTCCGCATTTTTAGATCAGGCGTTGCTGGTAAATCGATGGCAGGTATGGGGGCGGAGATTGCAGAATCGGCGGAGCCAAGCCATTCAAAGGTCCGTAGCTACTTTTCTGACGAGGCGGTCGCTTGGCGTTTCACGCGAATCGAAGCGGAGTGCTCAAAACAATCGCAGGACCTGTAACTCCGCTTCCATCTGGATCGCAGCAGTGAGGGGCTTCGATTGATCAGTGGCTTTGGGCTCAATCTCAGGGTTTGCGGGCTGGTCTTGACGCCTGCCATCCCCAATGACGGCATAGCCAGAAGCGGACATACTTTTACGCGCTCAATCCAACCAGACCCATCCGCTTCCTTCCGGGCACCCACGAACCCATGCTGACCTCCTACCTGCTGTTCTTCTTCGCTGGCCTGGGTGTCTTCAACGGTGCGGCGTTGTCGCTCTACCTGCTGTGCCGAAAGCCCGTCAGAGCTGCCCAGCGTTGGTTGGCGGCCTTGGTGCTGATGCTGAGTCTGCGCACCGGTAAGTCCCTGCTGTTCTACTTCTGGCCGGACATCTCCAAGCTGGTTCTGCAGGTCGGTTTAACCGCTTGCTTTTTCATCGGTGTCTGCCTGATCGGTTTCGTGCGGGCCTGGCTTGATCCCGATGGCCTGCGAACCAAGAGCGATGCGGCAATCGCCTTGGGCCTGCTGGTGCTGGCGACTGCCTTTGGTGTCGCCTGGCCCTATACCGAGAACGTCTGGCTGTGGGCTGGTCCGGTGTGGGCGTCCATCCAGGTGATCTGGCTGGTATGCCTGCTGGTTGCAGCGGGGCTGTTCCTGCGCGGCGGCAAGCAAGGTCGGGCCGATGCGGCGCCCGGTGCGCTGAGCCGCAGCCATGTTGTCTCGGTGATCGCGGGTGTGGGGGTGATCTGGCTGGCCTATGCCACCGCGGGGCTGACCTCTTATATCGTCGGCGCGCTGTCCTTCTCGCTGGTGCTGTACCTGAGCATCAGCGTTGCACTTGCTGGACGTAAGCCTGCTCCAGTCGCCGAGCCTTACCGCGACCGCAAGATCGCGCCCAGCGAAGCCGAGGCGACGCTGCGTGCCCTGCACGCGCTGATGGCCGACGAGGGTCTGTACAAGGACGCGGGCCTGACCCTGGCCAAGCTGGCCAAGCGGCTCAACATACCCTCGGCTCGGTTGTCGCAGCTGCTCAACGACAACCTCAAGACCGCCTTCAAGCCCTACCTGGCGCAGGTCAGGATCGAGGCCGCCAAGCAGTTGCTGCGCGCGCAGGCGTCGGCATCGATGGACGATGTGGCGGAGGCGTCCGGCTTCCTGTCCACCTCCACCTTCTACAGCAGCTTCAAGAAGGTGGAAGGGACCACGCCTGCGGCGTGGCGGCAGGCTCAGTCGCGCTTGGCGGCCGACTCCTGAAACGTGTTTGGTGAGTCCGTAAACACGCTTCAGTAATTTGATTCATAAAGGAATTTCGCAGACTTCGGGGTACCCATCCTGCGGAGTCTTTTCATGTCAGTAACGCGTTCCAAGCCGGCCACTGCCGGTGTGCTATCGCTGCCAGCACGCCTCATCCGATGGTTCGCCGTGGCCAGCTTGGCGCTGTGGTTCGGCGGGCTTGCGCATGCCGATCCGGTCGCGGACCAGCGTGAGATATCGGTGGTCATCGAGGACTATCTGCGTGGCAGTTCCTACAACCAGCGCGATCGGCTCAGCCGCGCCTTTCATCCCGATGCACGGCTATACCTGAGCCAGGGCACGGACGGCATGCGCGAGGTGGGCATCGCCGAATACAGCAGCTGGTTCGGCAAGAACGCGGGGCAGTTCAATGGCCGTGTCGGCCGCCTGCTCGGCATCGAGGTGGAAGGCACCATCGCCACTGCCAAGGCGGAGATTCTGGTCAGCAAGGACCAGGCGCGCTACGTTGACCTGTTCCTGTTGAAGAAGCTGGAAGGGCGCTGGCTGATCATCAGCAAGACCGCCACCCGCGAAACCGCACCCGCCCATGGCCGCCAGGTACTGCTGGCGGTGTCGAGCGTGGACACCATGCCCGGCACCCGCCTGAGCGCCGGCAACAGCTTCTCGGAGCTGATCCATGCCTATGCGGGCTTCCGTGAGGCCGGCTACGGCGTGCAGTTCGTCAGCCCCGAAGGTGGCGCCGTGCCGCTGGCCTACATCGACACCAGCATCCGCGAGCACAAAGCCAGCATCTATGACGCCGACCTGATGTGGGCGCTGGCCAATACGCGCCGGCCCGACGAGGTGACTGCCAGCGACTACGCCGCGCTGATGTATATCGGCGGCAGCGCCGCGATGTACGGCGTTGCCGAGCATCCCGGCATGCAATGGTTGGCGGTGCGCATCTATGAGCAGCGGGGCGGCATCGTCTCGGCCGTCTGCCACGGCAGTGCTGGGCTGGTGAACCTGACCCTGTCCGACGGCACCGCGCTGGTCAGCGGAAAGCGTGTCACCGGCTATCCCGATGCCTACGAGGACATGAGCGCTGCGTACTACAAGACCTTCCCGTTCTCGATCGAGCAACGCCTGCGCGGAAGCAAAGGCCAGTTCAGCTACGGCGCACGCGGCACATCGCATGTGGAAGTTGATGGCCGGCTCATTACCGGCATGAACTGGGAATCCACCCGTGGCGTGGTGGCAGCGATCATCCAGCGCTTGGAGCCGAAGCTAAAACCGGGGTCAGAGTCGGGTTGTTTGGGGCCAGATTGCGACGCTAGGCAAGCAACATTGTGACGATGCACCGCGCACGAACCAATACGGCGCCTTCAGTCGATAGCTGGAGGTGACGCCGTGCTACTCGTTGGCGCATAGAGGCCGTCATAGCCGGGTATCACTCCAACTGCCGGCAGGTAGCCCCGCTTGTTGCCGACGTGCCGATTGTCCGGGATCGAGGTGATACCGCATTCCGGCACACAGATCCAGGCGGTGCCGGCCGGCCCGCGCACATAGAGGCTGTGTGGATTCAGGTCGGACAGCAGGTATCCGGCTGACTCATGGTCGGGTGCCGACTGTCTGCCTTTCTCGCGACTGGCATGGACGTTCCCCAGCAGCGCAATCACTGCGGGCAAGGCGTTGTGTGCTGCCCTGATGCGCGTGGCCATGCCGGCGTCCCTCGATCCCGGCATGCCATCGTCGATGGCCAGCACGCTGATTTTCGCGCCTTCAGTACGCAGTGATCGCAGCCGGTGCAACAGTTTCAGCATGGCCGCGCTGGATCGCCCGTCCTGGGGCTGGCGTGTCCAGAATTGGCTGGCTAGAAGTGCCGTCTGATCCGCATCGGAGCCCTTGCTTGTCAGGAAGTTGTCGAGGCTTTCCTGCTCTTCGATTGGAATCTCCAGCGCGACTACCACTGGATTTCCTGACGTTGCGCTGGCGCATGCCAGGTCGCCAATCAGTGCTGATGCCTCGTTGGTGCCGTGGACCTCACCCACCAGCAGCAGGCTCGCAGAGGGCATGTTCAGGGGCCAGCTGCACGCGGCGTCTTCGTTAGCACGGGCGACGTCATAAACGGCCGCAGCAAAGAAAAAGAGCAGCAGCAAGAGGAGTGACTTCATGTCGTGACCTTTTCTGTTGGAGTACCTGCGATCAGCTCGTCACTGTACACGCCAGCCGCCAACGAGCGCGCTTGGTCGAAAGCAGGGTGCGCGGTGTTATCGGCAAGGCAATCACACTTGCTCAGTTGCCGCATTAGCGGCAGACGTAAGTGCCCAATGCCTGCAGTGGCGCCCCGCCGTGAGCGAGATAAGTGGCTGACAGCGGTACTGACAGGTTTCACGAGAAATGTCTCAAAAAATGCGGTGCCATGGTTATATCAGCTATGCGCTATGGCTTAATCGGTCCGCGCTCGCGGTGACTGGAGGCATCGCGTGCATCTCGCCCTAGCTATGAGTCAGTCGATATGGATATCCGACACTCGGCACTGCTCGCCTCATTGGCGTCGTTGTCGCACCGTAATCGTTTGATCCAACTGCAGGGCCCGCATGACGGCCTGGTAGTGGAACGTTTTGAGGGCCAGGAGAGCGTCTGTGGCGACCATCGCCTGCGGATCGACTGCCTCTCCACCGATGCCTTTCTGGACATCGATCCTTGGCTCGAGCAGCCGCTGACTTTGCAACTGCGGGCAGCTGACGGCTCGCTGCGGCAATGGCATGGCTTGTGTTCCGAAGTCGCACAGCTCGGCAGCGATGGTGGTTTGGCCCGTTACCAGCTGGTGCTTGAACCGTGGACCGCCTTGCTTCGCCTGCGCCGCAACGCTGTGATCTTCCAGGACGTGGACATTCGCGGGATCTGCGAGCGGATTTTTGCCGATTACCCGCAAGCCGCGTATCGCTTCGATGTGGAAGCGTTGCCGCGCCGGCCCATCACTACGCAGTACCGGGAGACCGACTGGGAATTTGTTACACGCCTGCTTGCCGAGGCAGGCTTGGCTTGGCGCATCGAGCAGACGCAAGGCGGCGAGGGCGCACACACGCTGGTGATGTTCGGGCCGCAGGCGGAACTTCCTGACATAGGTTCGGTGCGCTTTCATCGCATTGCCGCAAGCGAATCCGCCGATGGCATCAGCGCATTTTCCGAACGTCAACAGCTGGTGGCCAACAGCAGCACGGTTGCTAGCTGGCACAGCGAGCAGATCAAAGCCGTCTCAGCGCAGGCCACTGCCACAACCGATGATCTGCCTGCGCTTGAGGTCTATGTGCAGCCACGCGCTGGCCGTTTCGCCGAATCGAGCTGGGCGCAAAGTGAAGCGCAGGCACGGCTGGATGCGTTGCGGGTGTCGCAGGTGCTGTACAGCGGTAGCAGCAGTGAGCGCCGATTGGCAGCTGGCAGTCGCTTCAGGCTTGTCCAGCATCCACAGCATGAGGCGCAGGCTTTCCAGCTGCTGGTGGTGCACCACGCGGCGGTCAACAATCTGGAAAGCGGTATTGCCGAGCTGCTGGGTCACAGCGAGCTGGAGCGCGGTAGCTACCGCAACCAGTTCGTTGCCACCGATGCTTCGGTTGCAATTCGAGCGCTGCCGCAAGATAAGCCCAGCCTGCAAGGCCCACAGACAGCACGGGTGGTTGGAATTACCGATGCCGCGCTCAGCCCCAATCGCGACCATCAGGTGCGCATCCAGTTCAACTGGCAGCGCGGCAGTGCGCCAAATCCGGGCCGCCTGAGTGACACCGGCAGCAGCCAGCCCGGGTACGCGCCCGGCGACCAGATCAGCGGCAGCTGGGTGCCGGTTGTCGAATGGGTGGCCGGGCCAAACTGGGGCACTGCATTTCTGCCGCGCATCGGCAGCGAAGTGCTGGTGGAATTCCTGCACGGCGATATCGACCAACCGCGCATCACCGGCCAGCTGTACAACGGTGAAGTCGACCCGCCGTTCGGCGGCGGTATAGATGCGCATGCCCAGCATCCCGGCGTTCTCAGTGGCCTGCACACCGAAGCACATGACGGCAGCGGCACCCAGCAATGGGTGATTGATGACACGCCCGGCCAGCTGCGTACGCGCCTACACAGCTCGCTGGCCGATAGCCGACTGGAGCTTGGCTACCTGATCCAGCACCAGAACAAAGCACGCGGCGCACTGCGCGGCGAAGGCTTCGAACTGGCAACGCAGGGCTGGAGCAACGTACATGCCGGCGAAGGCCTGCTGCTGTCAGCCAGCACCCAACAGCACGCCGCGTCCACCGTGATGGACAACGCCGAAGTCGTCGCCCAACTCAAAGGCGCCGAGCGCAGCCTGGAGCAGATGCAGCAGACGTTGCAGCAACAGCAAGTGCCCGGACTGTCGGCATGGCAGAGCACCGGCCTGCTGCGCGAGCTGGCCGACCCGCGCGCCGACGGGAGATTTGCAGGCGAGGTCAACGGGCAATCTCCGTTCAAACCCAGCGATGGGCGCAACCCCGGTGATGAGCCTGTTGAGCGTCTCGCCAAACCAATGCTGCTGGCCGAAGCGCCCAATCACATCGCATGGACCACGCCAGCAAGCGCCATCGCCTACGCAGGCCAGAATCTTCAGCTCGCCGTACAACAAGACCTGCACACCAGCAGTGGCGAAACCATCGCCACCGTCTCCGGCGGACAAGTTTCGCTGTTCGCACAAAGCGGCCCGGTGCGCGTGATTGCCGCCAATGGCCCGGTAAGCCTGCAGGCGCACGACGGGCAGTTGGAGCTGCTATCCGATCAGGCAATCACCATCACTGCTACCGATGCCCGCATCGATGTGCTCGCGCAGAGCAAGGTGGTGCTGCAGGCCGGTAGCAGTGCGATCACCTTGGAAGGTGGCGACATCACCTTCAGTTGCCCCGGGGAGTTCAAGGTCAAGGCTGGGGATCATCCGTTCCTTGGCGGTAGCGTGGCCGCCGCGTCGCTGATGCCGTTGCCAGTTGGTCTCAGTCCCAAGACGCTTGAGCTGAAGTACACCTACAAAGATCTCAAGCCAGTGGTGGGCGCGCCGTACACGGTTCTGTTCGACAACGGAACGCGCGCAGAAGGCCACCTGGACGACAAGGGTGAAGCCGTCGTGCAGAACCCACCAGGTCCTGGAAAGGTGGTGTTCGGCTATGACCAACGTGAGGCGTTCGTCCATGCCCTGCGCCCGCCCAATCCGATCTATGGCTTTGTCCCAGCATCGGTTGAGGATGCACAGCAAGCGTTGGAGCGCTACGCGCAAGCCGAGAAAGCGTACATGGATGACAACTATTTCCCTGATGAGGTGGCTGCTATCTACAACGGCGACCAGCAGTACGAAGACCTGGTCAGCGACTACGAGTACTTCGGTGAAGTCGAAGAAGACGCATGCGGCGACGGAACGCCGGGGACGCATTCCGAAGTTCTACTGGATGAAACAGGTGCGGATGCCGAGGGCAGGAAATGAGTGACAACATAGCGCTGGCGAATGCGGAAGATGACACGCTGGCTGAGATCATTTCCTGGGTGCAGGAAGTCGTGGAAGGGCGTGGCGAATCCGTTGCGCAGATGGTCGTCAGCGTGGTGCTGGGGTGCCTGCCGTTTGTCGGCCAGGCCATTGATGCCTACAACATTCTGCGCAGTCTGTATGGGCTGGTTCGCTCTCCCTCCAGTTCTGAGGGTTGGATAATGATGTCGTTGTCGCTGGTGGCCATTGTTCCAGGCTTCGGTGATGCATTGAAGAACGCATTCATCATGATGCGCAATGGCAAGATGATGGGCAGGGTGCTGGACAGTATTCCCAGCACGGTTCGCGGCAACGTCGAGCAATGGTTCCGGAAACTTGATTGGAATAAGTACACCGATGAGATGGTGGCAACGGCCAACAAGATTCTCGCCGGGATGGTCGATGTACTGGACTCCCGGGTCACAGGCTTTCTGCTAGGAAATGCCGGCGTTCAACGTTTGGTGAAGCAGCTCAAGGATCTGCAGGAAATAGCATCGAAGCAGATCGAGAGTGCCATGGATGTGCTGCGTCAAGCCCATCAACGGGCATTGCGCGACCCATTGCCCACTACCACAGCAACCACGCCACGCAGCACAACCGCGCAGCGAACCCCCACGCCGGGTAGTACGGCACCGGGCTCAGTGCGAACCACCACCTCTGGCACCGGAACGCCTGCTGCGGGTACGGCGACCGCCAGCAAGCGCCAAAGTGAGCGCTCAACATTGAGTCGTTCGAACCTGGGTGTATCGGGTGAGCACATTGCTGATTACTACTTTGTGCGTCGCCAGCGCAATCGTCGCAAAGTGAGCTTCAACGGCAATCTCTTCGAGATGCAGCAGCCAGGTCATCAGGGCATCGACCATGTATGGCATGGCTCACGCTTACCGCATGGTTATCGCGTCAGTGATACCAAGGGCACCGGCGGGCCGTTCCATAAGCTGGAGACCGCAAAGGCGGTGTTCGAAGCGCTGGAATATGGCATCGATGCCTATCTTGGTGAAGAGGATGAAGCTCGGGCGCGAGGAGCTGTTAATCCAAAGCCAACGCGAGCCGGAAAACAGATGAGTCATATGTGGATTGCGGAGAAGATATCCAGTGCTCAGTTATTGGCTGCGAGCTCAGCGGAGCTAGTTCCTAAGATTGAGATATGGAGGCGGAACGAGTTCAAGCTTGGTGTGTCGACTGATATTGATGATGACGGCGTTTTTGGTCGCAGCCTGGCGAGATGTCCGTACGACCGAAGCATTATCACTGTTGTTGGGCCAAATCATAATCTTCATGAGGGCAGGCCTGGAGGAAAAAGTCCTCGCTGTGCAAAGCCGGCGGTATGCCATCAGATTGCAACAGAATTCGTATTGCCAAATTCAATCCTTTTGAAGTGAGAGCTGGTGACTAATATTGAGAGCCCGGATTGGAAGCGCTGGTCAGAATGGAAGGTTTCTGAGCCCGGCTTCGCGCAGCGTCGTGAGGTTTACTTACGACACTCGGTCTACACACGTCGTTTTGGTAGCAAACTTGGCGGGATAGCCATGGTCACTACCGATCTCCCAAAGCACGCAGCAAAGGCGCGCAAGGGGGGGCTGATGATCTCCACGCAGCAGCGTCTGTGGGATGTCTTGGACTGGATGAGCATGCAGTACTCAGCAGGTGCTCCGGTGGAGCAGCTGGCCGAGATCTGGCCGTATGCGCTGCAGTGGGCAGAAGAGTACGGTCGCTTCGACAAGGCTTACGACGACTCGCCGGAGAACACTTCAGGCGACCGCATTCCGCATGCACCTCTGGTCTCCGAGAGCTACTGGATAGTTGCCCTCCGTCTTGTCTGCTTCGGTCTTTTGACCGGCAACGCCTCGAAGATGCCGCGAGTGATGGCGTTTCTCGACTACGTCAATGCTGAGCTTGATATCCATGATGGGTTGTTGGAGCGGTTGGTTGCCCCTTGGGCACCCGGGCGGCCGATTCCGGATACCGCAACCCGCCATCTGCCGTATCGCAAGCTGTTCAAGGTGTTTGCGGCCGCTCCGTCCGAGCGTCCTGCGCTGATGGCCACGTACCTGGACGAGTGGTATCACGCCAGCCGGCGCGAGCCCTATATCGACCAGCACGGTGAAGGTGACATCGCTTTTTACGGTTACTGGTCTTGGGAGGCGGCGGCGACCACCTTCGTGCTAGGCATTGACGACAGTAGTTATCGCGATCTGCCGTTCTATCCGAAGGATCTAGCCGATCTTGCGCGACGGATAGCAGCCGGTGAACAGGTCGAGGTCCGCGTGGAACGCGTGCCGGCAGGAAAATCATGTCCGCAGGCAGGCTGGTGGTACACCCCGGCACAAGGCACTCGCCGTTACTTCAAAAAGGACGATGTATTCCCATCCATTGAGAGCAGCGATTGGGGCGACACGTTCTGGCTGTGGGCGAGCGATCAGTCGGCACCGAGTATTGGCTGAGGGGTGGAAGTGAGCACCTTCGGCAACTGGTTCGGTGCGAACAAGCACGTCTGGCACCGCAACGCCTGCTGCGGGTACGGCGAACGCCAGAAAGCGCCAAAGTGAGCGATCAACATTGAGTCGTGCGAGCCTGGGTGTATCGGGTGAGCACATTGCGGACTACTACTTTGTGCGTCGCCAGCGCAATCGTCGCAAAGTGAGCTTCAACGGCAATCTGTTTGAGATGCAGCAGCCAGGTCATCAGGGTATCGACCATGTATGGCATGGCTCACGCTTACCGCATGGTTATCGCGTCAGTGATACCAAGGGTACAGGCGGGCCGTTCCATAAGCTGGAGACCGCAAAGGCGGTGTTCGAGGCGCTGGAATACGGCATTGATGCCTATCTCGGTGAAGAGGATGAGGCACGGGCGCGAGGGGCTGTGAATTCAAAAGAGACACAAGCTGGCAAGCAGATGAGTCATCGGTGGATAGCAAAGAACATATCCGGCGCGCAGTTGGTGCCGGGGAGCTCTACCGATCTCGTGCCAAAAATTGAGATTTGGGAAAGCAATAGCTTCAAGCTCGGGGCGTCGTCACAGCTTGGCGACGATGGTGCCATCAATCGGAGGTTAGCAAGGTGCCCCTACGATCGAAGCATAATTACTGTCGTCGGAGCCAACCACAATCTTCACGAACGTAGGGCTGGAGGAATGAATCCTCGCTGCGCCAAGGCGGTGGTGAGTCATCAGATCGCCACCGAGTTCGTGTTGCCAAGCTCGATTCTTTTGAAGTGAGGTCTGATTATTAATATCGAGAACCCAGATTGGAAATGCTGGACGAAATGGAAGGTTTCCGAGGCTGCCTTTGAGCGACGTCGCGAGCCGTATTTGCGCCATCCGGTCTACTCGGGCCGCTTTGGCAACAAGCTTGGCGGACTTGCCATGGTTACCACGGATCTACCTAAGCACGTCGCCAAGGCGCGCAAGGGCGGGTTGATGACATCCACTCGCCGTCGGCTCTGGGATACCTTGGATTGGATGAGCATGCAGTACTCCGCCGGAGCGCCTGTGGAGCAGCTGGCCGAGATCTGGCCGTATGCGCTGAAGTGGGCGGAAGAATATGGCCGCTTTGACAAGGCATACGACGACTCGCCCGAGAACATTTCAGGAGACCGAATTCCACATGTCACTATCGTGGATCAGGAGTATTGGATCGTCGCCCTCCGTCTTGTCTGCTTTGGGTTGCTGACCGGCAACGCCGCGCAGATGCCGCGGGTGATGGCATTTCTTGACTACGTCAACGCCGAGCTTGATATCCATGACGGGCTGTTGGAGCGACTGGTTGCCCCTTGGGCACCCGGACGGCCGATTCCGGATACCGCGACTCGTCACCTGCCGTATCGCAAGCTGTTCAAGGTGTTTGCGGCCGTGCCCGCTGATCGCCCTGCGTTGATGGTCACCTACCTGGACGAGTGGTATCACGCCAGCCGGCGCGAGCCCTATATCGACCAGCACGGTGAAGGTGATATTGCCTTCTACGGCTACTGGTCCTGGGAGGCGGCGGCGACCACCTTCGTGCTGGGCATCGACGATAGTAGTTATCGTGATATGCCGTTCTATCCAAAGGACCTGGCCGATCTGGCGCGCTGGATTGCGGCCGGCGAAAAGGTTGAGGCGCGGGTAACCCGTGTTCCAGCGGGGAAGTCGTGCCCGCAGACGGGCTGGTGGTATACCCCGGCACAAGGCACTCGCCGTTACTTCAAGAAGGACGATATATTCCCATCCATTGAGAACAGCGATTGGGGTGACACGTTCTGGCTGTGGGCCAGTGACCAGACCGCTCCACCGATCGGTTGATGGTCACTCGTGGCTTCGTGGCAACAGTGGAAGGTGGAGCCCTTAGCTGCTGCCTCTGCACTTTGGGAACTGGCTGCACCCAAGGAAATCCTCGCCGGTGCGTCTGTTGGTCCGTTGTACGAGCGGACTTCCACAGCGTGGGCAGGCTTGGCGCTGTGGGGAAGTATCAGCGGGCGATTGCGTCCATGTCGGTTCGCTACGTTGATCTGGCTGACGCCGTGGCGCATCCGTCTGCTGTGCGGCCTGGATCAACTCCAACAGCTGCTCTCCACTGATCAGTTCAATAGGCTTTCCTCTGGCGAATGCCGCCGCGTCCGAGGTATAGCTGCCGATGCAGACGATCTTCACTGCCTGCGCCTGATGGTGGGAAAGAAGTCCCGCCATCTCACGCACCACGCTGACGCCTACCTGTTGGCGCTTCCACTGTTTGCATTGCACCAGCGTGCGCTGCCCGTCCTTGCGCAGGATGAGATCGATGCCGCCATCGGGCCCGCCCAGCCCGGTCTCTTCCACTGCATGGCCCGGGCGACGGAATGCCTCGCCTACCAGTTACTCGAACTGGCGCCAGCCGCCGGCTGCCAGGCTTTCGAGCGTGGTGCGCGTGTCCAGGAAGCGGCGGCGTTTGCGGGCATTGAGGTAGGAGACCAGTGCCGCGATCCAGCAGATGGCGAGCAGTACCCATGCCATCGGCGCGAAGACTGGACTGGATTGTTGGGCAAAGCCTTGCGCGAGCATGCCGCCTTGAAGGGACACGAACCACTGGATGCCGTAGCGCACCAGGATGAAGCCGATGATCCCTGCGAGGATGCCTATCGGCCACGGCATGGTTGCCAATGCGCCGATAGGAGATTGTTTTGTTCTGCGTCCCATGCGACCCCCCTGTTCCAGAGGGCAACTTAGCGCTTGGATTGGGTGTTGTCAGCAGGTTGGTCGATTTGTAGGAATGCGGTGTAAGGCGCGAAGCGGGTTGTGTTGGGTGTTTGGCAGCGGGTTGCGCTGGTGGTGTTTTTGCTTCGCGGCTTACGCCGCTCCCACAAATGCGGTGGGGCGTTATCGGACTGGCAGCGCTATCGGGCGCAGCGGGGCTGCGTCACCGCCGCGGATCTTCAATGGGCCGCCGATGAAGGCGAACTCGTAGACCTTGTCGCGGGCCAGTTCGTCCAGCGCGATCAGCTCGATGATCGGTGCGCCTTGCTGGGCCAGCAGGTAGGTGTGCAGCGGGACATAGTCATCGGCCACTTCCGAGGGGAAGGTCTCGAAGCTGAGGTTGTCGGCGCCCACGATCATCGCGCCGCCATCCTCGACCAGAAAACGTGCGGCATCCAGGCCCATGCCCGGCGGGTTGGCCATATAGGCCTTGGGTTGGTTGAACAGCTGCATGCGCCCGGTGCGGATCAGCACGATGTCGCCTTGCTGCAGGCTGACCTTCTGCCGACGCAGTGCATCCTGCAGGTCCTGGCGGGTGACGCGGTAGCTGTCTGGCAGCATGTCCACGCCCTTGGCGCCGGCGACGTCGATCAGGATGCCGCGGGCAACCAGCGGTGGGAACTTCTCGATGCCGGTGACCTTCCAGCCGCGATCACCGAGGTGCTTGCTGGCCTCGAAGCCGTTCCAGATCTTGCCGTGGATGCCGAAGTGGTTGAGCGCGTCGATATGCGTGCCGGTGTGGCTGTACATCGAGAATGCGGTGCCGGTGTAGCTGCGGGTGATGTTCATTGTTTCGCCCACGCCCATCGGGTCATCGATCACCGTGCCCTGCGGCGTGTGGGTCATCCAGAACTGGTAATGCGGATCGCCGGCGTCCTGCCAGCTCGGCATGCCGACGTAGTAATCGGTGGCCAGGTCGTAGACCTTGCCGCCGCTTACCCGCGACAGGATCGCCGCACGTGATGCATCGGTGATCAGGTTGAGCCGGCCGATCTCGTCGTTCGGGCCCCAGGGGCTGACGCCGACCTGCTGGCCGGAGGGGAGTGGTACGGCCGTGGTCGACGGGTGGGCCGCCGAGGGCAGGGCGGTGGCGGCCAGCAGCAGGCCGAGTGCAGCGGTGAGGTAGCGAGTGTTCATCGGAAAAGCTCTGTGCGGGGAACGACGCGATGGCGTCGCAACAGGCACGCGGTGGCGTGCACGGGTCTCCGTTTTGCAGCAGGGCCGCCACGCGCAATGCGTCGGCTGTCGGTCGCGTTGCTGGCAAGGGCAGCGCGCCGACATCAGGCCCGGCTCAGCGGGAGAACGCAGCTTAGGTAGCTGCCGCAGCGCGAAACAGCGGCTGCCGGGCAGCTCAGTATTCGCTGGACGTCAGCAATCCAGGCCGGCGCAGCGCGGCAGGGCGTCGTGCAGGAAGTCGATGAAGGCGCGCACCTTGGGCTGCAGGTGGCGTTGGGTCGGGTAGACCGCGTAGACGATGCGCTGCGGGTAGTGATGATCCGGCAGCACCTGCTGCAGCTGGCCGCTGGCCAGGGCGGGCGCGGCCAGGAAGGAAGGCAGTGCGCCGATGCCGGTGCCGGCCACCAGCAACTCGCGCAGCAGCAGGCTGTTGTTGGCGCTGACGCGGGTCGGCTGGGTTACCGTCACCTGCCCATCGGGGCCGTGCAGCGGCCAGCTGCCGGGCGAATCAGACAGGCTGTAGGCCAGCAATGCGTGCTCACCCAACTGCGCCACGGTGGTCGGCGCTGGATGCTGTTGAAGATAGGCGGGCGCAGCGCACAGCACCTGCTGCAAGGAGGCCAGGCGGCGTGCGACCAGGCTGGAGTCGTGCAACTCGGCGCGTATCCGCAGCGAGACATCGAAGCCTTCGCCCACGGCGTCCACCACCCGGTCTTCCATCACCAGGTCCAATGCCAACTGCGGGTGCGCTGCCAGGAACCGTGGCAGCAGTGGCGACAGCGTGCTCAACGCGAACGAAAGCGGTGCATTGACCCGCAGCCGCCCGCTGACCTCGCCGCTCTGCTGGGCGATGCCGCGTTCCAGCGCATCCAGCTCATCGAGCAGGCGGCAGCACTCCAGGTAATAGGCCTGGCCGGTATCGGTCAGGCTCATGCGGCGCGTGGTCCGCTGCAGCAGCACCACGCCCAGATGCGCTTCCAGCGCACGCAGCTGCTTGCTCAAGCCCGCCGCCGACATGCCAAGGTCCTCGGCCGCACGCGCCAGGCTGGCACGCTCGACAATCCGCCGGAAGGCACGCATCAGGTTGAAGGAATCCACGGCAAGCCTCACGACAGAACGCGCACAGGGTAAAGAAAACCGGGGTCAGAGTCAGGTTTGAAGGCTGCAGGGATTTCTTTCAACAGTCCTGCGTGATGCCGATAAGACCGGGCAGCCGTGCTCGCTATCGACGTTCCGCCAGCGTAGTCCTACTCCTGTCGCGTCGCTTCATAGGTGCTGCCGCCTCGTTGCAAGGAGAAGCCGCCGGCCTTGTTGTCGGCTCCCAGCTGGAAGTCGACCGTCATGTCACTGGCGGTCATGAAGAATCGGCTTTTCGATTGTGCAAGCAGCTCCATGCGAGCGGCCCCGAACAGGTCGCTCTGGAAGTACAGCCGGTCGCCTTCGGCGGTGACATGCGCTGGCGTGCCCAGCAACTGGTAGGCGCCGGCGACGGCGGCATTGGCTGCGGGATCGGCGGCAATGGCGGCCCTCTCGACGGGCTTGAGGTCGGGCCAGCCGTATACAGTGGCAACGCTGGCCACTATCTCGTCAATCAAGCTGCCGCCGTTGTCGCTGTTGGTCATCACCACTACACCTTGCCCGGTGTGGGTGTAGCCATAGAACTGTGCGCGGAATCCATCGGTGCCACCGGAGTGCCCGAAGCGGATGCCTTCGCCCACCTTGTTGATGAACAAGCCCAGGCCGTAGTCGCCCAGTTCGGGGCGAAGCATGGTGCTGGTCATGGCGCTGGAAAGTACCTTGCCCGACGTTCCGTTTTGCGCACGCTGGATATCGATTACGAACCTGGCCAGATCGGCAGGCGTTGTCCATAGCGCAGCGGCGGCCGATTCCGGATACAAGTGCCAGTTGCCGACGACCGCCGCTCCATCACTGTGATACGCAGTGGCAGCCCGCGTTTGCCATGCAGGCGGAAGCGTCAGCGCGAAGGTACTGTCGTGCATTTCCAGCGGATCAAGGACGAGCGCCTGTAGCAGCTCAGGGAAGGGCTGCTTGCCTGCCTCGATCATCATCAGCTGAGCCACGCTGTAGCCGCCACCGGAATACTTCCAAGCGCTGCCGGGCGTGGACTCGACTCTGACTGGGTCCGAATTTGCCGGCGCTTGCCCTTCCAGTACCTGCAGCAGCGAGGGGACCGGCTTGTCCCGCGCGTAGCCATAGAAGCCATGCACGGTCATGCCGGCGCTATGGTTGAGCAGCCTGCGTAGCGTGACGGGGCTTTGCCGGGTGAACTGGTTGGCGGGAACCTGCCAGGTGTGGAGCTGCGTGTTCGCATCGACGTCGAGCGATAGCTTGCCCTGCTCGACCAGCCGCAGCGCGGCCATGGCGCTGACCGACTTGCTGATCGACCCGGCCTGGAACAGCGAGCCAGCTTGGGCAGGTGTGTGCTTGTTGGTATCGAGCTCGCCATAGGCGCGGGCCCACTCGACGCGCCCGTTGTTGATGACGGCGATGCTGACCGCGGGAACCTTGTGGAATGCCATGCGCTCGCTCAGGCGCATGGCCTGGATCGGGGCGTCTTTGACGACGACGGGTGTGAGAAGGGTTTGTTCGACCCGGGCGATGCGGGCCTGAACCTCCGGCGCGCTGTCCTGCCCCGGTGCCGCATCAGCCGGCGCGCGCGCCAGGGTGCAGGGTGCAAACAACAACAGCGTGAGCGCAGCTACAACATGGCGGACCTGGAGGCTGCGGGCGCGGCCAGACGGCGGGCTTGGGGCAGTAGCTGCGTGGTGCATCGTCAGTGGCTCGTTGGAGGTTGGGATCTGGTGTCGAGGATTAGTTGAGGGCAGGGCCCTTGGCAAGTGCAATGCGACGTGGGTGCGGATGGGGGAGAACGGCATTGTTGCGGATGAGCTTGCGTGGCCGCTGCGCCGGGGAAGCGGCCGTGGCCCCGCTGGCGCTTTGATCACGGCGGCAAGCTGCTTTCCCTCCTTACTGACGCCGTGGGCAGGAGTGCCTTGGCTTCACTGCTCAGGGTGTAGGCTCGCTCAAGGTCGCAGCTTCTGTGCTGCGCATCGTTTGGTTTCTGCAGCCGAGGAGCACGCATGACGGTCAAGCGCATGGATAACGTGGGTATCGTGGTCGCGGATCTGGATGGCGCCATAGCGTTCTTCCTCGAACTGGGACTGGTGCTTGAGGGGCGCATGCCGATCGAAGGTGAGTGGGCCGGGCGAGTTACTGGCCTACGCGACCAGCGTGTCGAGATCGCGATGATGCGCACGCCCGATGGCCACAGCAGGCTTGAGCTCTCCAGGTTCGATGCGCCGGGGATCGCCTCCGATCACCGTGGGGCGCCGGTGAATTCCCTGGGATACCTGCGCGTCATGTTCGCGGTGGAGGACATCGATGACACGCTTGAGCGGCTCAAGAAGCTGGGGGCGTCGGTGGTCGATGAGGTGGTCAACTACGAGAACACCTATCGGCTGTGCTACATCCGTGGTGTTGAAGGCATCCTGATCGGGCTTGCCCAGGAGCTAGGGCTGCGGGCAGCCGAGTGAGCGTCGTGTGTTGGTGGCAGGGGCCTGTGCCTTTCAGGTCGTGCCAGCAATCCCCACGCTCCAGCTCATCAGGCGACGACGACCTCCTGCCGAACGTAGCAACCGTTTGAACGGGGTGATATGGACGCGCTGTTTGATTGACGGCAGGTTTGAGTGCTGTGACTATCCGCCTGTTCATCATGGCTACCAGGGTTCCACCATGTCTGGCTTGCTCGGCGGGTTGATTGAAGGCGTTGTGGATGTTGTTACAGATATCTGGCTGTTGCGCAGGCAGCGCTCGGGCCGAGGTCGCTCGGCAAACTCCATTGCCAAGGATGCGACGGATATCGTGGTGTTCAATCTATGGGCGCTATTGTTCTCCGCCATCGCATTGGCCTGCTTTTCGGCGATGTTCTTTGTCATGAAGCTGCCGCTGTGGATCAGTCTGGCACCGGTGGCTGCGGTGATTGCCTATCTCGTATACCGCTGGTTTGTGTTGGTACGTGCTGAGTAGCGGATGCACAAAGTAGATGGGCGATGGTTGGGCGTGGAGTTTTCCGTCCGGTCGGCCATTGGATGCTGCGTCTGATCATGGCGAGCAGCAGCCCGCGGAGGGTGGGATGTTGCGGTTCCTTGATCCATGGAATGCAGCATGTCGTCCTTCCTGTTGAGCGGTTTGAGTCCCGCACTGTTCGCCGAGCTTTTCCAGCTTGATGATGCCGCGCTTGATGCGCGGCACATCGCTCGTGTCACTGCTACTGGGGCATCAGGATTTCCCTGCCGGGTCAGTCTCGCTGATGCAACGGAGGGAGAGGAACTGTTGCTGCTTTCGTTTCAGCACCAGGCAGCGGATTCGCCGTACCGGGCGAGTGGTCCGATTTTTGTCCGGCGCGGTGTGGCGCGTGCGGAACTGCAGGTCAATGAGGTGCCGTCGCAGGTGCAGCGTCGGCTGATGTCTTTGCGGGCGTACAGCGCGGAGGATCGGATCACGTTTGCCGAAGTCTGCGATGGAAGAGACGTTGGCGAGTGGCTGCACGATGTATTCGAAGATGCTGCTGTGGCGTATGTGCATCTGCATTTTGCACGTTATGGTTGTTTTGCGTGCCGGGCGGACCGGGTGTCGTGAACCCAGCTGTTGTTTGTAGGAGCGGCGTAAGCCGCGAAGCAGATGGTTCGTCAGGTTGCGGGTGTTTGCGCGATCTGTAGGTGCGGTGGTTTCGCGGCTTACGCCGCTCCTACAGGGTGGCTGTTGGATTGCCTGGAAGGCCTCTGCCGAGCATGGCTCGGCACTACAAGGTGGTCGGTGGGGGTCTGTGAGGAAGGCCTCTGCCGGGCATGGCTCGGCGCTACCGCGCTTGGGCTTGCTTGATTTTCGTCAAGGTGGGCATTGCCTTGGCGGCGCATGGTTGCTGTCCTGGAGTGGAGATTTCTGCGATGGCAAAGCCATTTCCGTTGAATCCCAAACATCCTGAGCGGATCTGCTGGGGCTGCGACAAGTATTGCGCGACCGATGCGCTGGCCTGTGGCAATGGCTCTGGGCGCACGCAGCATCCGGCGGAGCTGCAGGGCGAGGATTGGTATCTGGCGTGGGGTATCGAGCCGGAGCCGGGGCGGCCGGGAAGGGCGGCGCTGGAGAAGAAGTTGTAGGAGCGGCGTGAGCCGCGAGGCGGGTGATTTGTCAGGTTGCACGCTTTCCTGTGGTTCCAGTGGTGTTGGCTTCGCGGCTTACGCCGCTCCCACAAGGTGATCGGTTGGATTGCTTGGAAGGCCTCCGCCGAGCATGGCTCGGCACTACATGGGGTGTCGGTTTTCTGAATGGTGGCTGTCGCTGGTGGGGGGAGGCTTGATCGCGGCGCAGACCGGCCCCATTACCGGTGAACAGTATTCCGGAGGCCGTATGGACCCCAGTCAGAACCCGAACGTGTTTCATGCCACCACCATCTGCTGCGTGCGCCGCGGCGAGCATGTGGCGATTGCTGGTGATGGTCAGGTCACCCTGGGCCATACGGTGATGAAGGGCAATGCGCGCAAGGTGCGCCGGCTTGGCCGCGATGGCCAGGTGCTGGCGGGTTTTGCAGGTGCAGCCGCTGATGCGTTCACCTTGTTTGAATTGTTTGAAGCCAAGCTTGAAAAGCACGGCCAGCTGACCCGCGCTGCGGTGGAGCTGGCCAAGGATTGGCGCACCGATCGCCGCTACGGCAAGCTCGAAGCGCTACTGGCCGTGGCTGATCGTGAAACCTCGCTGATCATCAGCGGCACCGGCGATGTGATCGAGCCGGAGGACGGCATCATCGCCATTGGTTCCGGCGGCTCCTACGCGCTCAGTGCGGCACGGGCGCTGCTCAAGCACACCGATCTGGATGCACGTGGCGTGGCCACCGAGGCGATCAACATCGCCGGCGGCATCTGCATCTACACCAACACCAACGTCGTGGTGGAAGAGCTCTGAGCTCTTCGGCCATCAAGCGCGAGTACCCCATGAGCCACAAGATCGAAGTTTCCTCCGCCACCATGACCCCGCGCGAAATCGTGCAGGAGTTGGATCGCCACATCGTCGGCCAGCACGACGCCAAGCGCGCGGTCGCCATCGCGCTGCGCAACCGCTGGCGCCGCATGCAGCTGCCCACCGAGCTGCGCAACGAAGTGATGCCGAAGAACATCCTGATGATCGGCCCGACCGGCGTCGGCAAGACCGAAATCGCACGTCGCCTGGCCACGCTGGCCAATGCGCCGTTCGTCAAGGTCGAAGCTACGCGGTTCACCGAGGTCGGCTACGTCGGCAAGGATGTGGAGCAGATCATCCGTGACCTGGCCGATACCGCCGTCAAGCTGTACCGCGAGCAGGCCAAGGTGCGCGTGCGCACCCAGGCCGAAGAGAAGGCCGAAGACCGCATTCTTGACGCATTGCTGCCGCGTCGCAGCGTCGGCATTGGCTTTGATCCGGAAGCGGCACGCAATGAACCGTCGGCTGCCGATAACGAAACCCGCATCAAGTTCCGCCGCATGCTGCGCGCTGGCGAGCTGGACGAGCGCGAGATCGAACTGGATGTCGCCGCCAACGTCAGCATGGACATCATGACCCCGCCGGGCATGGAGGAAATGGGCCAGCAACTGAAGTCGATGTTCGCCAATCTCGGCACCGCCAAGTCGAACAAGCGCACGCTGAGCATCAAGGCGGCGCGTCCGCTGCTGATCGAAGAAGAAGCCGGCAAGCTGGTCAACGAGGACGATATCCGCGCTGCTGCGGTAGAGGCCTGTGAGCAGCATGGCATCGTCTTCATCGACGAGATCGACAAGGTCGCCAAGCGCAGCGACGCTGGTTCGTCGGGTGGCGATGTCTCGCGCGAAGGCGTGCAGCGCGATCTGTTGCCGCTGGTGGAAGGTTCCAATGTGTCGACCAAGTACGGCACGGTGAAGACCGACCACATCCTGTTCATTGCTTCCGGTGCGTTCCATCTGGCCAAGCCGAGCGATCTGATTCCCGAGTTGCAGGGGCGTTTCCCGATCCGCGTGGAGCTTGGTGCGCTGAGCAAGAATGATTTCGTGCGCATCCTCACTGAGCCGAAGGCGGCATTGACCAAGCAGTACGAAGCGCTGTTGGCGACGGAAGGCGTCAAGGTCAACTTCACTGCCGAGGCAGTGGATCGTCTGGCGGAGATCGCGTTCCAGGTCAACGAGCGGCAGGAGAATATTGGTGCGCGTCGTCTGCACACGGTGCTGGAACGCTTGCTGGATAGCTTGAGCTATGAGGCGCCGGACCGGGATGGCGACAGCATTGCGATCGACCCGGCGTATGTGGACAAGCACCTGGGTGAGCTGGTGAAGGACCCGGACCTGAGTCGCTATATTCTGTGATGGTTGGTTTGGGTTGGTGAGAAGCGGCGGCACGATGGTGCCGCCGTTTTTTTTGCGTGTGTTTTGGTTGTTGGTATTGCGAGCAAGGCCCTTGCCCAGCATGGCTCGGCACTACCTGTGACCAGCGGTGCCGCGGCCTTGGCCCTCCCTTTGCCGCAGGCAAGGGGAGGGTTGGGAGGGGTGCTTTGCTTGTGCGTCTGCATT
Source organism: Stenotrophomonas sp. STEN063 (assembly GCF_056854515.1). Classification (NCBI taxonomy): domain Bacteria; kingdom Pseudomonadati; phylum Pseudomonadota; class Gammaproteobacteria; order Lysobacterales; family Lysobacteraceae; genus Stenotrophomonas; species Stenotrophomonas sp. STEN063. Next base: position 27,447 of record NZ_JBXFWF010000016.1, on the reverse strand, counting down.
CGCTTGCTTCGCGGCTTACGCCGCTCCTGCAAGGCTGCTGCGGCTCTGTAACCTTGCTCGGTACGGCCTCTGCCGAGCATGGCTCGGCACTACAGGGCTGGCTTAGTCTTCGTCTGGTGGTGGCAGCGGCGAAGGATCTGAGCCGGGCTCGAATACACCTGGCTTCACGTAGTGCGCCATCAGCGCGTCCAGCATCTCGCGGCTGTCACGTTCCAGGTCGAACTGGGTGGGTTCGAGCATGGCGCTGTACAGCACGCCGGTCAGGCCTGCATGCAGGATCCGCGCGCTGCTTGCGGTGTTCACGCCATCGCGCAGCTGGCCCAGGTCGCGCGCGCGCTCAAGTGCACGGCGGAAAATCGCCATCTCTTCTTCAACGCTGTCGTGTTGCAGCTGCTGCATTGCCAGGCTTTCGGCGGAAAGGTCGTTGCGCAGCATGATCTCCATCATCTCGCGCAGCTGTGGATCGTTGGCCAGTTCGCTCAAGGACACCAGCATCGCCGAACGCAGGTCCAGGATCGGCGTGTTGCGCAGGGGCGAGTAGGTCTGCTGCAGGCGCTTGATGAACGGCACGCGCTCGCGGTTGATCATCGCCTCCAGCACTTCGGTCTTGTTCTTGAAGTGCCAGTACACCGCGCCGCGGGAGACGCCCGCGCGCTCGCCGATCGCCGCCAGCGAGCTGCCGGCAACGCCGTGTTCATGGAAGCAGGCCAGCGCGGCATCGAGGATGCTTTCGCGGGTGGCTGCTGCCTCTTCTTTGGTCTTTCTGGCCATTGCTCTGTGCAAATGCTGGATGAAACCGACCTGAATTGTACGCGTTTACAAACATGCGTGTATGTATGTATATTTCCACGGCTTGCTCTGCAGGATGGCCGTGATGTGTGCGGCGGTGGCGGTTGCCACCGATGTACCCGTAACGTATGCGGTACGGAAGGATATGCCTCGGCATACCTCATGTTCCGCCCGATCCTCGAGCGCCACTTTTCCTCATTGAGCTCCTCTCCCATGCCTGCTATCAGTCGCTACCGTCTCGTCGCGCTTTCCCTCGCACTATCCGTCGCGCTCGTTGCCTGCAAGGGCGGCGGGGAGCAGCCGCAGCAGGGTGGGCCGGGTCAGGTCACCGTGGTCACGCTGAAGCCTGAAACGGTCACCTTGACCCGCGAACTGGCCGGCCGTGCCAACGGCTACCAGGTCGCCGAAGTGCGACCGCAGGTCAGTGGCATCGTCGCCAAGCGCCTGTTCACCGAAGGCAGCGTGGTCAAGGCCGGTGATGCCCTGTACCAGCTGGACGACGCCGCCTACCGCGCCCAGGCCAACAGCGCCCGCGCGCAGCTGGCCCGCGCCGAGGCCACTGCCAGTGCCGCTCGCCTGGCGGCACGCCGCAGCAGCGAGCTGGTCAAGTCGCGGGTGATCAGCGTGCAGGATGACGAGAACGCACAGGCCGCGTGGAAGCAGGCCGAGGCCGACGTGCTGGCCGCCCGCGCATCGCTGGATGCGGCCAACGTGACGCTGGGCTATGCCCGCATCACCGCGCCGATCAGCGGCCAGATCGGCAAGTCCTCGGTTACCCAGGGCGCGTTGGTCAGCGCCGGCCAGGCCGATCCGCTGGCCACCATCAACCAGCTGGACCCGATCTATATCGACGTCACCCAGTCCTCGGCCGAGCTGCTGCAGCTGCGCCGTGAACTGGCCGCCGGTCGCCTGGAGGGCGCCTCCGAGCTGCCGGTCGACATCGTGCTGGAAGACGGCAGCACCTTTGCCCACAAGGGCAAGCTGGAGTTCTCCGAAGTCAGCGTTGACCCGGCCACCGGCAGCTACGCCATGCGCGTGCGCGTCGAGAATCCGGATCAGGTGCTGATGCCGGGCATGTTCGTGCGTGCGGTGCTGGGCAGTGGCGTGCGTCCGAATGCGCTGCTGGTGCCGATGCAGGGCATTGCGCGTGATCCCAAGGGCGACACTTCCGCGATGGTGGTGGATGCCGAGGGCAAGGTTGCCGTTCGCCCGGTCAAGGTCAGCCGCACCATCGGCGACAAGTGGCTGGTCGAGGACGGCCTGAAGGCTGGCGACAAGGTCATCGTCGAAGGCCTGCAGAAGATTGGCCCGGGGATGCCGGTGCAGGCCACCGAGAAGGGTGCCGAAGCCGCCAAGCCAGCCGCCGCGCCTGCCGCGGCGCCGGCTGAAATGCAGTAAGCGGAGAACTACATGGCACGCTTCTTCATCGACAGGCCCATCTTCGCGTGGGTCATCGCCATCATCATCATGCTTGCCGGCGCGCTGGCAATGCTCAAGCTGCCGATCTCGATGTATCCCGAGGTCGCGCCGCCTGCGGTGTCCATTTCCGCCAGCTACCCGGGCGCTTCGGCCAAGGTGGTCGAGGACTCGGTGACGCAGATCATCGAGCAGAACATGAAGGGCCTGGACGGCCTGATGTACTTCTCCTCCAACAGCTCCTCCAACGGCCAGGCCAGCATCACCCTGACCTTCGAGAGTGGCACCAACTCCGACATTGCCCAGGTGCAGGTGCAGAACAAGCTGCAGCTGGCGATGCCGCTGTTGCCGCAGGAAGTGCAGCGCCAGGGCATCAATGTCGCCAAGTCCAGTTCGGGCTTCCTCAACGTGCTGGGCTTCGTTTCCGAAGACGGCAGCATGGATGAGAACGACATCTCCGACTACGTCGGTTCCAACATCGTCGACCCGCTGAGCCGCGTGCCGGGCGTGGGCTCGATCCAGGTGTTCGGTGGCAAGTACGCCATGCGCATCTGGCTGGACCCGACCAAGCTGCAGACCTACAAGGTGTCGGTTGACGAGGTCACCGCCGCGGTCAAGGCGCAGAACGCGCAGGTCGCCGTGGGCCAGTTGGGTGGTGCACCGGCCATCAAGGGCCAGCAGCTCAACGCCACCATCAATGCGCAGGACCGCCTGCAGACGCCGGAACAGTTCCGCAACATCGTGGTGCGCACCGAAAGTGACGGCTCCACCTTGAAGCTGGGCGATGTTGCCCGCGTCGAGCTGGGCGCTGAAACCTACGACTTCGTTACCCGCTACAACGGCAAGCCGGCCTCCGGCCTGGCCATCACCCTGGCAACCGGCGCCAACGCGCTGGAAACCGCCGAAGGCGTGAGCAAGACCCTGGACGAACTGAAGGCCAACTTCCCGGCCGGCATGAAGGCGGTGATTCCGTACGACACCACCCCGTTCGTGCGCGTGTCGATCAAGGGCGTGGTCAAGACCCTGCTCGAGGCCATCGTGCTGGTGTTCGTGGTGATGTACCTGTTCCTGCAGAACTTCCGCGCCACCCTGATCCCGACCATCGCCGTGCCGGTGGTGTTGCTGGGTACCTTCGGTATCCTCGCGGTGCTGGGTTTCTCCATCAACATGCTGACCATGTTCGCGATGGTGCTGGCGATCGGCCTATTGGTCGATGACGCCATCGTGGTGGTGGAGAACGTCGAGCGCATCATGTCCGAGGAAGGACTGTCGCCGCTGGAAGCCACCCGCAAGTCGATGAGCCAGATCACCGGCGCGCTGGTCGGCATCGGCCTGGTGCTGTCGGCGGTGTTCGTGCCGATGGCCTTCATGAGCGGCTCCACCGGCGTCATCTACCGGCAGTTCTCGGCGACGATCGTGTCGGCGATGGCCTTGTCGGTGCTGGTCGCCATCGTGCTGACCCCGGCCTTGTGCGCCACCATGCTCAAGCCGCTGAAGAAGGGCGAGCACCACGTTGCCCACAAGGGCATCTCGGGCCGCTTCTTCAACTGGTTCAACAACGGCTTCGACCGCACCAGTGGCACCTACCAGCGTGGCGTGCGCGGCATCCTCAATCGCCCGGGCCGTTTCATGGCGGTGTTCCTGGCGTTGGCGGTGGTGATGGGCCTGCTGTTCGTGCGCCTGCCCAGCTCGTTCCTGCCCAATGAAGACCAGGGCATCCTGATGGCGCTGGTCAACGCACCGGTCGGCGCTACCCAGGAACGTACCCTGGAGTCGATCTACAAGCTGGAAGACCACTTCCTGAAGAACGAGAAGGACGCGGTTGAATCGGTGTTCTCGGTGCAGGGCTTCAGCTTCTCAGGCATGGGCCAGAACTCGGGCATGGCCTTCGTCAAGCTCAAGGACTGGAGCGAGCGCAGTGCCGACCAGGGCGTTGGGCCGATCACCGGCCGCGCGATGGCAGCACTGGGCCAGATCAAGGACGCCTTCATCTTCGCCTTCCCGCCGCCGGCCATGCCGGAGCTGGGTATCGCCTCGGGTTACACCTTCTTCCTGAAGGACAACAGCGGCGCCGGCCACGATGCGCTGGTCAATGCACGCAACCAGTTGCTGGGCATGGCCGGCGAAAGCAAGCTGCTGGCCAACGTGCGCCCGAACGGTCTGGATGACACCCCGCAGCTGCGTCTGGACATCGATGTGGCCAAGGCCGGTGCGCACGGTCTGTCGCTGGACACCATCAACAGCACGCTGGCCACCGCCTGGGGTTCGAGCTACGTCGATGACTTCATCGACCGTGGCCGCGTCAAGCGCGTCTATGTGCAGGCCGATGACGGCTTCCGCATGAACCCGGAAGACTTCAACCTGTGGACGGTGAAGAACACCTCCGGCGAGATGGTGCCGTTCTCGGCCTTCGCCAGCCAGCGTTGGGATTACGGCTCGCCGCGCCTTGAGCGTTACAACGGTGTCTCCGCGCTGGAAATCCAGGGTGAGGCCGCACCGGGCGTAGCTTCGGGTGATGCGATGCTGGAAGTGGAAAAGCTGGCCAAGCAGTTGCCGGCCGGTTTCAGCATCGAGTGGACCGCCGTGTCCTACCAGGAACGCGAGGCCGGTTCGCAGACGCCGCTGCTGTACACGCTGTCGCTGCTGATCGTGTTCCTGTGCCTGGCTGCGCTGTATGAAAGCTGGAGCGTGCCGACCGCGGTGCTGATGGTTGCCCCACTCGGTATTCTCGGTGCGGTGCTGGCCAACACCATGCGTGGCATGGAGCGCGACGTGTACTTCCAGGTGGCGATGTTGACCACCGTGGGTTTGACGTCGAAGAACGCGATCCTGATCGTCGAGTTCGCCAAGGAGCATCTGGAGAAGGGTGCGGGCGTGATCGAAGCGACGATGCATGCGGTCCGCGACCGTCTGCGTCCGATCATCATGACCTCGCTGGCCTTCGGCCTGGGCGTGTTGCCGTTGGCAATCGCCTCCGGTGCGGGTTCGGGTGCACAGCGCGCCATCGGTACCGGTGTGCTGGGCGGCATGGTGGTTGGCACCTTGCTTGGCCTGTTCTTCATCCCGCTGTTCTTCGTGGTGGTGCAGCGCTTGTTCAACCGCAAGCAGCTGGCCAGGAACGGCGACCTGCCGCAGCAGTAACGGGCCAGGGTAGAGACAAGCAAAAGGCGCCGAAAGGCGCCTTTTGTTTTTGTTTGTGTTTTTTTTGTAGGAGCGGCGTAAGCCGCGAAGCCGGGTTTCGTCAGGTGACCCACATCCTGGTGATTTCAGCGATGCCAGCTTCGCGGCTTATGCCGCTCCTACAAACCTGGTGGGCTACCGGTGAAGCCCCTGCCGAGCATGGCTCGGCACTACCGAAATCGGGGCAAAAAAAAACCGGGCCAGGCCCGGTTTTTTTTATGCTTCGTTGACCGCCAGCTCAAGTAACTGAGCCTTCTCAACCGCGCCCAAGCGTTGGGCAAATACCGCCAGGCGGTTGCAGAGCTCGGCCTGATGTTCCGGATATGCCGCTACCAGTTCACGTTGAACCTGTTGGTAGGCATCCCAGAACGGGGCCGAGCAGCGATGTCGTGCGTACTGCTGTCGCAATTGCTCCCCAGCACGCTGGAGGGATTGGCGACTGCTGTGTTGGATGGGCGTTGTATACATCGCTTCACCTCGATGGCAGTGCCCCTGTACCCCGAGCATAACGCTGTTTTTCTTACGATCTGGCTACAGCGTCTAATTTCCCTATGAGATTAATAGGGATTTGTTCAGATAACGTCACGTTATTCGCCGATATCTTCATTCCAGACATCCGGGTTCTCGGCGATGTAGCGGCCCATCATCTCGATGCAGCTGGCGTCATTCAGGTCGATGACGTTCACGCCGTTCTCGCGCAGCCAGTCGATGCCGCCGGGGAAACTGACCGATTCCCCCACCACCACGGTACCGATATTGAACTGGCGGACCAGGCCGCTGCAGTACCAGCACGGAGCCAGGGTGGTGACCATGATGGTGTTGCGGTAGCCGCGCTGGCGGCCGGCCTTGCGGAAGGCGTCGGTTTCGCCATGGATGGATGGGTCGCCTTCCTGGATGCGGCGGTTGTGGCCGCAGCCGAGCAGGCGGCCATCGTTGTGGTACAGCGCCGCGCCAATCGGGATGCCGCCTTCGGCCAGGCCCTGGCGGGCTTCGGCGATGGCGGTTTCGAGCAGGGCGCGGTAGTCCGGGGTGGTGATCATGCAAGGTCCTTGTGGTGCCGTGGCGATCATCATAGCGGCCGGATTCAGCCTGCTGGCGGCGCAATCGGGCTGTCGGTGCGATAATCGACGCCATGAGCGAATCCCCCTACAAGACCGGCACCACCCACTTCGGCTTCCGCGATGTACCGGCCAAGGACAAGCAGAAGCTTGTCGGCCAGGTGTTCACTTCCGTGGCCGACAACTACGACCTGATGAACGACCTGATGAGTCTGGGTATTCATCGGCTGTGGAAGCGCTACTTCGTCGCTACCGCGCAGGTGAAGCCGGGCGACCGCGTGCTGGATCTGGCCGGCGGTACCGGTGACATCGCCGTGCTGCTGAAAGAGCGCATCGGCGCCGAGGGCAGCGTGGTGCTGGGCGACATCAACGCCGGCATGTTGTCGGTGGGGCGCGACCGTCTGACCAACCGCGGCCAGGTATCGGGCTTCGAGTGGGTGCAGCTCAATGCGGAGGCGCTGCCGTTCCCGGACCAGAGCTTCGACCTGGTGACGATTTCCTTCGGCCTGCGCAACGTGACCGACAAGGAAGCCGCGTTGCGCGAGATGTACCGCGTGCTCAAGGTAGGCGGGCAGGCGCGCGTGCTGGAGTTCTCGGAAGTGACCGTGGATTGGTTCAAGCCTGTCTACGATTTCCATTCGTTCAAGGTGCTGCCGAAGCTGGGCAAGCTGTTCGCGCGCGGTGATGCCGACAGCTACCAGTACCTGGCCGAGAGCATCCGCAAGCACCCGCCGCAGGAAGAGCTGAAGGCGATGATGAGCGAGGCGGGTTTTGGCCGCTGCCATTACAAGAACCTGAGTGCGGGGATTGTGTCGATTCACTCCGGTTACAAGCTTTGAGGCTTGCTTGCTGGGTGGATTGAGGAAAGGCGGCCATTGGCCGCCTTTTTCGTATGCGGGTGGTGGTGCTGGTTGTTGGTTTTGCCTTTTGCCTTTGCCTTTGCTGGTAAGGCCCCTGCCGAGCATGGCTCGGCACTACATGGGACGGCCGGTCTTGCCTCTGCATTAGCCCTTCTCCCGCTCGCGGGAGAAGGGTTGGGATGAGGGGCGCTTTTGCTCTTGCTGGTAAAGCTCCTGCCGAGCATGGCTCGGCACTACATGGGACGGCCGGTCTTGCTTCTGCGTTAGCCCTTCTCCCGCTTGCGGGAGAAGGGTTGGGATGAGGGGCGCTTTTGCTCTTGCTGGTAAAGCCCCTGCCGAGCATGGCTCGGCACTACCTTGGCCCTCGAGCGGGAGCTGATTCACGCATTCCGGCAGCTTCCGCAAAGCCTGCGGGGTGCCGCTTGCCGCACCGCCGCATCCGCCACGGTCTTTCGGGTTTAAAATCAGCGGTTATCCCCTGAACCGGTTCCAGATCAATGCGTTCTTCGTTCCTGATGCTGCCCCTGGCCGTGGCGCTCGTCGCCGGCTGTGCCAAAGAACCCGCAGCCCCCACCGTCGACCCCGTCGCCCAGAAGCCCGCCGCCGCCGTGAATACCGTCAGCCGCAGCCACGATGAAAGCTCCTACGCTGAACCCGAGAAGGTCGTCATCAAGGACGTGGCGCTGGACCTGAAGGTCGATTTCGACGCCAAGCAGATCGGCGGCACCGCCACCTATACGCTGGAGTGGAAGGACAAGGCTGCCAAGCAGCTGCTGCTCGATACCCGCGAGCTCAGCGTTGAAAAGGTCGAGGCCCTCGCCGCCGATGGCGCCGCCACCCCGCTGCAGTTCGTGCTGGCGCCGGCCGACAAGGTGTTCGGCAGCAAGCTGAGCATCGAAACCCCGGCCCAGCCGACCTCGGTGCGCATCACCTACCACACCGCGCCGACCGCTTCCGGCCTGCAGTGGCTGGAGCCGTCGATGACCGAGGGCAAGAAGCTGCCCTTCATGTTCAGCCAGTCGCAGGCGATCCACGCCCGTTCCTGGGTGCCGTTGCAGGACACCCCGAGCGTCCGCTTCACCTATAGCGCGCACGTCACCAGCCGCCCGGACGTGATGGTGCTGATGAGCGCCGACAACGATCCCAAGGCCGCACGCGATGGCGATTACGCCTTCAAGATGCCGCAGCCGATTCCGTCCTACCTGCTGGCCATCGCTGCTGGCGACCTGGTATTCGAGCCGATCTCCGAGCGTTCCGGCGTGTGGGCCGAGCCGACCATGGTCAACAAGGCCGTCAAGGAATTCGAAGACACCGAGAAGATGATCGGTGCCGCCGAGAACCTGTATGGCGAATACCGTTGGGGCCGTTACGACATGCTGGTGCTGCCGCCGTCGTTCCCGTTCGGTGGCATGGAAAACCCGCGCCTGACCTTCGCTACCCCGACCGTCATCGTTGGCGACAAGTCGCTGGTGTCGCTGGTCGCGCACGAACTGGCGCATAGCTGGTCCGGCAACCTGGTGACCAACGCCAGCTGGAAGGACATCTGGCTCAACGAAGGTTTCACCACCTACGTGCAGGGTCGCATCACCGAAGCGCTGTATGGCGCCGAGATGGCCGAGATGGAGCGCGAGATCGACCAGACCGACCTGCTCAACGAAGTGAAGGACATGAGCCCGGCCGACCAGGCGCTGGCACTGCCGCCGCTCAATGAGCGTGATCCGGACGATGCGCTGAGCCAGGTGGCTTACGTCAAGGGCGCATGGTTCCTGCAGTTCCTGGAGCAGCGTTTTGGCCGTGCGGTGTTTGATCCGTTCCTGCGTGGCTGGTTCGACGACCATGCCTTCCAGAGCGCCAACACCGACCAGTTCGTCGAGTACATGAAGAAGAACCTGCTGCCGAAGAATCCGACGGCGGTCACCGATGCCGAGCTGAAGGCATGGCTGGAAGAGCCGGGCATCCCGGCGTTCGCCAGCAAGGCCCGTTCGCGCAACTTCGCCGTGGTCGACACCGCACGCATCGCCTTCCTGGGCAGCGACGCGCTGCCGAACAACCAGGTGACCCGCGAGTGGAACACCCAGGAATGGGTGCGCTTCATCGATGGCATGGGTGAGAAGCTGCCGGTCGAGAAGCTGGCGCAGCTGGACAAGGGTTACCACTTCACCGGTACCCCGAACGGCGAAATCGCGATGCGTTGGTACCCGCTGGCAATCCGCAGCGGCTACACCGATGCACAGGCTGCTGCCGGCGAGTTCATCCAGAAGGTCGGCCGTCGCAAGCTGGTGCTGCCGATCTACGCTGAACTGCTGAAGACGCCGGAAGGTCTGGCCTTCGCCAAGGACGTGTTCGCCAAGGCCAAGCCGGGCTACCACCCGATCACCACCGCCTCGGTGGAAGCGATGATCGCCAAGGCGGAAGCTGCGCCGAAGCAGTAATCGGTTGTAGCGCGGGATAAGACAACGGCGGGCGCAAGCCCGCCGTTGTTGTTTGTGCTGTTGTTGCTTTGCTTTGCTTTGCTTTGCTTCGCTTCGCTATTGCTTTTATGCCGTCATCCTCGCGAAGGCGGGGATCGCTCTTTGCTTTGGCTTTTGATCTAAGCCAAAGCAGAAGCAAGAGCAAAAGCAAGAGCGATTCCCGCCTTCGCGGGAATGACGGCATCCAGGGCAAAGTCCAAAAGCCAAAACCAAAAGCCAAAATCAAGGGCCTTTAGTTTCCAGCCTTCCCCGCAACAACCGGCAATCCCTTCAACACCGACTTATCAATCTTCGCCGCCACTCCGACACTGCGGCCAGCAAGATTGACCACGCTGTACTGCACCGCCACGCCCAGTACCTGGGTAGCCTGCGACATATCGAGTCCATGGGACTGGCGCAGCCACTGCAGCATCCCCGACGTCGCCAGCCGCAGTGCATCGTCACTGGAGCCTGCCTGCCCCAGCGTCATGATCTGCGTCGGCGATTCCACGCGTGGCGTGGCGATGGACTGCTTCTTGATCAGTTCCACTTTCAGCACCGCGTCCAGCGATGTCTCCAGCGCCCATTGGCTGGTCTCACCGTCGCCCTGCAGGGCGTGACCGTCGCCGACGTACAGCAATGCGCCGGGTTGCTGCACCTCCAGGTAAACCGTGTTGCCTTCGACCACGGCGTTGAAATCCATGTTGCCGCCGAAGTCGCTGGTGTCGCCGGTGGAGAACGGCGGATAGCCAAAGCCCGGTGCCACCGCGAGACCGCCGAGCATCGGCTTGACCGGGATCTCGAAGTGCTTCAATGCACCGCTGGCCCCTTGCGGGCGGGCCATGCCGCGTACGCGGTCCAGTTCCCAGCGCACCGGCTTGCCCAGCGTTGCGGTCTCGGTGGCGATGCGCGGTGTCTTCAGTCGGCCAACGATGCCGTCGAGGCTGTCGGCGTAATCGCGGTTGAGTTTCAGCGAGCTGATGGTGATTGCCAGCGTGTCGCCGGGCTCGGCACCGGCGACAAAGAACGGCCCGACCTGCGGGTTGCCGAACAAGGCCCGGGTGATGCCGTGTTCGTCGACGCCACCGGAATCCAGGGTTTTGGTCCGCACCGAATCGCCAGGCCAGATCACCAGCGCCGGCGCGCGGTCGGCGCTGAAGGTATTGGAGTAATCGCTGGGCGTGAAGTCGTGCAGGCGCGGTGCCTTGTCCGGCCGCGCTGGCACCCGCCAGGCGCTGAAATCATGCGTTGCACGCGCGCTGCGGTTGTTGGTGTCCGGCTCGTCGCTGCGGCCCTGCATGCGGCTGCCATCGATGCGGCCATCGTAGTGATAGACCTGGCCGTCGCTGCCGGTGGCGGTGAACTTCAGCTGCGCGCCGTTCAAGCTGCCGCTGATCGGGTCGCCCCCCAAGGTTCCGCTGACACGCGTGCCTTGCACGTCCAGGTCCAAGGTCTGCCTGGCGCTGTTACCCCATAGGTCAGTGGCCAGTATCCATTGGTCGGCGGCGAGGGCGTGGAGCGGTAGTACGGACAACAACAGCGAAGACCATTTCAGTGAGGTGCGCACGTTGCGTGTGTCTGCGAAGGGCCCGGTGGGCGTGTTCGCGGAGTGTACGAACGGGCAGGCTGCCGTCGCAGTGTCAAAGGTAACTACATCTGTAGTCAACCTGGTCGTTCGTGCGGCGGGGGATGATTCCTGCAGCAGGCTGCTGGCTGCCGGAGTGGGCGTGCGCTGCACTCAGGGCGTGAGCGCGCGCACCGCCAGGAACATGTCCACGCAGTCGTGCATCACCCGCTGCTGCGCGCTGGCGTCCAAGGGCGTGGCACCCATCGCGATCTGTGGCCAGAACGCGAACGCCTTGACCATGCCCTGCAGCTGGTGGGCGGCGTCGGCCGGGGCGATGTCGTCGCGCAGGCGGCCGTCGGCCTGTGCGGCGCGGATCCACGTGGTCAGGCCTTCTTCCTTCTCGGCCAGCTTGTCCATCATCACCCGTGCCCGTTCCGGTGCATGCACCAGCTCGGCCATGGCCACTCGCGACAGGTCGATGAAGCTGGCGTCGCTGAGCAGGCGCAGTTTCTGCGCGACGAAGGCCAGCAACTGCTCGCGCAATGGCCGGGCCGGATCGTAGGCCAGCGCGTCCAGCGATTGGCTGGCCTCCCACAGCTGCCAGAGGATGGCGGTGAACAGCTCGTCCTTGCTGGCGAAGTGGTTGTAGACCGTGCGCTTGGACACCTCGGCGGCGGCGGCGACGCGGTCCATGCTGGTGCCGGCAAAGCCCAGTTCGCGGAACTCGGCCACTGCCGCGCGCAGGATGGCTTCGCGTTTGCGGTCGGTCAGGCGGAGAGGGCGCTTGGCGTCGGTCATCCGCTCATTTTACACCGTTCAGTTTACTTTCCTTGAGATGGAAGTAGACTCGCCAGTGTACTTTTACCGGCAAGCCCAGCCATGAAGCGTCGCCTGCCTCGTTTCCTTCTCCCCATTACGGTGTTGATCGCCATGTCCATTGGCTTGTTGACCTGCGGTGCGCATCCCGCCGCTTCCTATGACCAGTCGCCGCAATACGGCGAGGGGCGTTTCCACAACGTGGCCAAGCAGGCCCCGCTTGGTTTCGTGCGTGGCGTGAAGGTGTGGTGGCGCTTCCTGTTCGACAAGCCGGCCGATGCCACCCCGCAGGTGGCGATTCCGGTGCATGCCTTGACCCGGCAGGCGCTGCTGGACGCGCCGGACGATAGCCTGTGGCGGCTGGGCCATTCGACCATGCTGATGAAGCTGGACGGACACTTCTGGTTGACCGATCCGGTGTTCTCCGAGCGGGTGTCACCATTCTCGTTCATGGGGCCGAAGCGCTTCCATGCGCCGCCGTTGTCGATCGAGGAATTGCCAGAGATCACCGGCGTCATCATCTCGCACGACCACTACGATCACCTCGACCATGACGCGGTGTTGGCGCTGGCGCCGAAGGTGCGGCACTTCGTCACCGCGTTGGGCGTGGGCGATCGCCTGCTTGCCTGGGGCGTGCCGCAGGAGAAGATCACCCAGCTCGACTGGTGGCAGGAAACGCGAGTGGAAGGCTTGAAGATCGCAGCCACGCCTGCACAGCATTTCTCCGGTCGCGGGCTGTCCGACGGCAACCGCACCCTGTGGGCATCGTGGGTGATCGATACCGGCCGCACGCGGATCTTCTTCAGTGGCGACAGTGGCTACTTCGACGGCTTTGCGAAGATCGGTGAGCGCTATGGCCCGTTCGATCTGGCGATGGTCGAGACCGGTGCTTACGACGAACAGTGGCCCGGCGTGCATATGCAGCCGGAGCAGAGTCTGCAGGCGCACCTGGATGTACGCGGCAAGGTGATGATGCCGATCCATAACGGTACGTTTGACCTGGCTTTGCATCCCTGGACCGAGCCGTTCGAGCGGATTACCGCACTGGCGGCGGAGCAGGGCGTGGAGCTGACCGCGCCGCAGATGGGCGAGCGTCTGGATATCCGTGCGCCTGCGCCTTCAACGTATTGGTGGCGGGTGGGCGGGGAGTGAGGGCTGCGGTGGTAGTTGTTGCCGTTGATGTTGCTGTTGCTTCCAGTGCCGTCATTCCCGCGTAGGCGGGAATCGCTCTTGTTGTTGCCCTTGCCTTTGCATTTGCTGTTACGCGAAGCCAAAGAGCCAGAGCGATTCCCGCCTGCGCGGGAATGACGGCTTAAAGGCAGGGCAAAGCAAAAGCGCAGGCAAGCGCGAATGCAGAAAAGGATCGTGCCTCCCAATCACCAACATGCTCTAAAGTGAAGCCCATCGCGCTCACCACGCGCCCCGTTCACTGGAGCTGTTTGATGAAACCCCTGATCCTCGGCGCCCTTTGCGTCTTTGCCCTGACTGCCTGCAGCAACCCGGAGGCCGAGCGCCAGCAACAAGAGGCCGCCGCCGCCCAGGAGCGGGCCAAGCGCGAAGCGGACGCCGAAGGCATCGGCAAGCTGTACGACGCGGCGATCACCGCCACCGATTGGGAGAAGGCACGCATCCACGGTGCCGCCTTGCTCGATCAATTCCCCGATTCGGAAACCGCCAAGCGCATCGAGCCGGGTTTTGCCGAAGTCCGGGAGAAGGCGGCTGCGGCCAGCGAGCTACGTCGCATGCAGGCCTTGTGGAATTACAACCAGGTGCCGGTCAAGGGCGGTACCCAGCGCTCGGCGGCGATCTACAGCAAGGACCGCGTGGAAGTGGACAGCACCGGCGCCAAGCAGGTGAACCTGGTGTTCCGTGATCACCCGGAGTGGAAGCGCCACGCCTATCTGGTGCTGCAGTCCAGCGACTTCGCCAAGGCCTGCTACCGCGCCTGCCAGGTCAAGGTCAGCGTCGATGGTGCGCCGGCCCGCAACATGGCCGCGCATCGCCCGGATACCGATGAGGCCATTGCCATGTTCATCGATGACAACCGCGGCCTGTGGCGGCAGGCACGCAAGGCCAAGGTCATCGAGATCGAGTTCCCGGTGCTGGCCGGTGGCACCCGCAAGGCGGTGTTCGAGGTTGGCGGGCTGGATGGCAGCCAGATGCCGAACTGGGATTGAGGTCGGTGCTCGCTGATACGGCGGGGCGTTGCGACGTCGCCGCCAGCCGTCATTGGGTGTTCGACATGGACGGCACCCTGACCGAGCCGGTGCATGACTTCGAATTGATCCGGCGTGAGCTGCAGATCCCATCCGGCGCGGACATTCTTGAGCATCTGGCCAGCCTGCCGGCGCAGCAGGCTGCTGACAGCCATGCCTGGCTGATACAGCACGAGCGGGAACTGGCCGAAGCGTCGGTCGCGGCGCCGGGGGCGGTGGCCCTGATCCGCGCGCTGCATGCCGATGGGTGCCGCTTGGGCATCCTTACCCGCAATGCGCGTGAGCTGGCCGAAGTGACCCTGACGGCGATTGGCGTGGCGGAGTGCTTTGCCGTCGAAGAAATCATCGGCCGCTGGGAAGTGGAGCCCAAGCCGTCGCCGGCTGGCCTGCAGTTCTTTGCCGAGCGTTGGCAGGTGTTGCCGGCGCAGATGCGGATGGTCGGGGATCATTACTACGATCTCGCCACGGCGAAAGCGGCGGGTGTGCCGGGGGTCCTGGTCAATGTGCCGGATGATCCGTGGCCGGGCATGGCGCAATGGCAGCTGCGTGACTGTGCGCAGTTGCTGCAGCAGTGGCGGGCTGGAGAATCCCGGTAGAGCCGAGCCATGCTCGGCTGGGGCGTTACCGGTAAAGCCACTTGTAGGAGCGGCGTAAGCCGCGAAGCTGGCATGCCATCAGATTGCCCAATTCACCTGCAATCCAGCATCACCAGCTTCGCGGCTTACACCGCTCCTACAGATGTCATGCGGCCTACGTATGGCCGGGAAGGCCTCTGCCGAGCATGGCTCGGCACTACGGTGTCGCGAGGAATGGTCAGACGCCATCACACAAAAAAAACGGCGCCGAGGCGCCGTTTTCTTAGAGGCCGTAGCCGAATTGCTGCTTGAACTGGTCGTTGAACTCGGCGAAGTCGAAGCGCTGGTTCTGCGTGCCTGGGTGTTCCACCTTCAGCGCGCCCATCAGGTTGCTCATGCGGCCGACGGTCAGCCAGTCCATGCCCTTCTCGATACCGAAGATCAGGCCGGCGCGGAAGGCGTCGCCACAGCCAGTCGGGTCGACCACGCGGCGCTCGTGCGCCGGCGGGATGTCGAAGCTCTTTTCCGGGGTGTGGATGATGGCGCCGCGCGGGCCCTGGGTGGTGATGTAGGCCTTGGTCCGGGCGACGATGTCGGTCTCGCTCCAGCCGGTGCGCTGCTGCAGCAGGTTGGACTCGTAGTCGTTGACCACCACGTAGTCGGCCTGCTCGATGAACTCGCGCAGTTCCGGGCCGTTGAACAGCGGCAGCGCCTGGCCCGGGTCGAAGATGAAGGGAATACCGCATTCCACGAACTCGGCGGCGTTCTGGATCATGCCTTCGCGGCCGTCCGGGGCAACGATGCCGAAGGTGACGCCCGGCACGTCGCGCACGTGGTTCTCATGCGAACGCATCATCGCGCCCGGGTGGAAGGCGGTGATCTGGTTGTTGTCGTGGTCGGTGGTGATGAAACACTGCGGGGTGAACATGTCTTCCAGCACCCGTACCTGGCTCAGGTCGATGCCCATGCGCTCGAAGTGCTCACGGTACGGGCCGAAGTCCTGGCCCACGGTTCCCATCGGGATCGGGCTGCCGCCCAGCAGCTTCAGGTTGTAGGCGATGTTGCCGGCGCAGCCACCCAGTTCGCGACGCATGCGCGGCACCAGGAACGACACATTCAGGATGTGCACCTTGTCCGGCAGGATGTGGTTCTTGAACTGGTCCGGGAACACCATGATGGTGTCAAAGGCAAGGGAACCACAGATCAAAGCGGACATTGCGAACAGGCCTATACGTAAAAGGAAAAAGCCGCCGCGCACGCGCAGTCGACCCGGCGCGACTGCGCGCCAAAGTGCGTAAGGTTACCGGCTGCGGCGGCCCACGGCCACAAGCAAGGATGTACCGCAGCTGCCCGGAGTGGTTGAAAGCCCAGAATTCACTAGGATTTTCCTTGCTCGGGCGGGGGTGGGTTGATAGGCTAACTGCCCTCATTTTCTGCCCATTTTTTCGCCAACCGGCGTGGGCGCGACACCCCCTCAGGATCACTTCCCAGATGTTCAAGAAGCTGCGTGGCATGTTCTCCAATGACCTGTCCATTGACCTGGGCACGGCCAACACCCTTATCTATGTGCGCGGCCAGGGCATTGTGCTGAACGAGCCGTCGGTCGTGGCCGTGCGTCAGGACCGTGCCATCGGTGGCACCCGCTCGGTGGCTGCCGTCGGCGCCGAGGCCAAGCAGATGCTCGGCCGTACCCCGGGTCATATCACCACCATCCGCCCGATGAAGGACGGCGTCATCGCTGACTTCACCTACACCGAGGCGATGCTCAAGCACTTCATCAAGAAGGTGCACAAGTCGCGCGTGCTGCGCCCCAGCCCGCGCGTGCTGGTCTGCGTGCCGGCCGGCTCCACCCAGGTGGAGCGCCGCGCCATCAAGGAATCGGCCGAGGAGGCCGGTGCACGTGATGTGTTCCTGATCGAAGAGCCGATGGCTGCTGCGATCGGTGCCGGCATGCCGGTCACCGAGGCGCGCGGTTCGATGGTCATCGATATCGGCGGTGGCACCACCGAAGTTGCGGTCATCTCGCTGAACGGCATTGTCTATTCGGCGTCGGTGCGTATCGGCGGCGACCGTTTCGACGAATCCATCACCAATTACGTGCGCCGCAACCACGGCATGCTGATCGGTGAAGCCACCGCCGAGCGCATCAAGGTGGAGCTGGGCTGCGCCTACCCGCAGGCGGAAGTGATCGAGATGGAAATCTCCGGCCGCAACCTCGCCGAGGGCGTGCCGAAGATGATCAAGATCAGCTCCAACGAAGTGTTGGAAGCCCTGCACGAGCCGCTGTCGGGCATCGTCTCGGCGGTCAAGCTGGCCCTGGAGCAGACCCCGCCGGAACTGTGCGCCGACGTCGCCGAGCGCGGCATCGTGCTGACCGGTGGCGGCGCCCTGCTGCGTGACCTGGACCGCCTGATCTCCGAAGAAACCGGCCTGCACGTGCAGGTGGCCGACGATCCGTTGACCTGCGTTGCCCGCGGTGGCGGTCGTGCGCTGGAGCTGGTGGACATGCACGGCAACGAGTTCTTTGCGCCGGAGTGATCCGCAGGGAACAGGGGCTGGGGAATCGGTAACGGGGGGCAGAGTGCCCTGCAGCGCGTTCCGCTCTCCAGCATCCATTTCCCGGAACCCTCGGCGTGACGCCAGTCGCGCCGTTTCCATACCTGATTCTTCCTTTCCCATTCCCAGCCTTCTGTCGTGCCCCCTTACGCCGGTCCTCCCGTAGCCTCCCGTCAGGGGGATGCCAGCAGCACGCTGCGTCTGCTGGCGTACCTGGCCTTGGCCATCACCTTGATCGTGCTCGACGACCAGGGCGGGTGGATGTCGCGCCTGCGCGCCCAGGCCAATGTGCTGGTGCAGCCGATCTGGGCCCTGGCCGGTGTGCCGGGCCGGGTAGGGGCGTCGGTCAAGGACAACGCGGCCAGCCATAACCAGCTGGTCAGCGAAAACCGCGAGCTGCGCAACCAGCTGCTGATCGCCAACGCGCGCCTGACCCGCCTGCAGACCGCGGCGCTGGACAACGCACAGCTGCGCGAGCTGCTCAACGTGGCCGAGCGCAATGGCCTGGACGTGCAACTGGCGCCCATCCTCGATATCGACCTGGATCCGGTCAAACAGCGCCTGGTGCTGGATTCGGGCAGCCGCGCCGGCGTGCATGTCGGCCAGGCAGTGATCGATGCCGGTGGCCTGATGGGCCAGGTGATCGCGGTGACGCCAGCGCATTCGACGGTGCTGTTGCTGACCGATCCGGACCATGCGGTGCCGGTGGCGGTGGCACGCAATGGCGTGCGGCTGATTGTCTACGGCCGTGGCGACCGGCTGGAACTGCGTGATATTCCGCTCAGCGCGGGCGTGGAAGTGGGCGATGAGATCGTCACTTCCGGTCTGGGTGGGCGTTTCCCGGCCGGATTCCCGGTCGGCAAGATCCTGAAGCTGCGTCCGGACGACACCCACGCCTTCCTGGTCGGCGAACTGGAACCGGCGGCCAAGCTGGACCGTGGCCGCAACGTGCTGCTGCTGCGTTCGGTACCGGCGCTGCCGCAACTGCCCGACAGCACTGTCATCGAATCGGCGCCGGAAGCCGCGGCCGCGGGCGGTCCATCCGCCGCCCCGGTCAACCGCATGGGCGCGCCGGCTGCCGTTGTTCCTGCCAGCGGCAACGCCAGCACCCCTCCGGCTGCGGCGGCCACGCAGGCCCCGGCCAGCACGCCAGCGACCGAGCCGGCAGCGGCAGGCCAGGCACCCGTCCCGGCGACAACGCCAGCCAACGAATCCGCAAGCCCGGCAACACCAGTGACCACTGACAACCCGACCCCGCCGCAGGTGCGCCCATGAGTCGCCTGCGCACCAAGGGCTGGGTGATGCCGGTCAGTTTCGTACTGGCCTTGCTGCTGGCGCTGATTCCGCTGCCCGAACTGCTGTTGCCGGCGCGTCCGTATTGGCTGGCGCTGGTGCTGGCCTACTGGGTGATCGAAACCCCGGACAAGGTTGGATTGGGCTTCGCCTTCTGCATTGGCCTGCTGGCCGATGTGATGTTTGGCGGCATTCTGGGTGAGCAGGCGCTGCGGCTGGTGGTGATGGCCTTCATCCTGCAGCGCTTCCGTGCGCGCATCCGTTTCTTCCCGCTGTCGCAGCAGGCCTTGGCGATGGGCGGGCTGCTGTTCAATGACCGCGTGATCGATGCTGCCATCCACCTGCTGGTGGGCGAGCCGATGCTGCCGTGGAGCTACTGGGTGGCACCGCTGCTGGGCATGGCCTTGTGGCTGCCGCTGTATGTGCTGCTGGATGCGGTGCGGCTGGGCAAGCGCGGGCGCTGACGATGGCGCCGCGCCGCCAGCACAAGAACACGCATGCGGAGGCCGAGCAGTTCCGGCGGCGTGCCGCGATCGGCTTCCTGGGTGTGCTGCTGACCCTGGGTTTCCTCGCCGGCTGGTACTTCAAGCTGCAGGTGCTGGACCACGACATCTACGCCACCCGCTCCGAGGCCAACCGCATCAAGGCGCGGCCGGTGGTGCCGGGGCGTGGCCTGATCTACGACCGCAACGGTCGCCTGCTGGCCGAGAACGTGCCTGCCTTCCGCCTGGACGTGACCGCCGACAAGGTCGCGGACATGGATGCCACCCTGGCCGGGCTGCAGAAGATCTTCTCGCTCAGCGAGGAGGACATCGAGCGCTTCAAGCAATCGCGCAAGGCGCGCCGTGGCTTCATGCCGGTGACGTTGAAGCTGCGGGTCAGCGACGACGAGATGGCGCGCTTCGCCGTGGATCGCTGGCGCTATCCGGGCGTCGAGCTCGAGCCCTACCTGACCCGGCGCTATCCCTACGGTGATCTGTTCGGCCACATCATCGGCTACGTCGGTCGGGTCGATGACAAGGACCTGGAAGAACTGGGCGAGGGCAATGCAGCGCTGACCCACATCGGCAAGTCCGGGCTGGAGCGTTTCTACGAGACCCAGCTGCGCGGCAAGATCGGCTACGAGCAGGTCGAGACCAATGTGCAGGGCCGTGCGATCCGCACGGTCGGGCGGGTGCCGGCGCAGTCGGGCACCGATCTGCGGCTGTCGATCGATGCCGACCTGCAGCGCGCCATGGTGGCGGCGTTCGGCGAGCAGGAAGGCTCGGCGGTGGCGATCGATCCACGCACCGGCGAAATCCTGGCCATGGTCAGCCTGCCGTCGTTCGATCCCAATCTGTTCGTCAACGGCATTTCCCACGCCGATTTCAAGCTTCTCAACGAGAACCCCTCACGGCCACAGTTCAATCGATTGGTGCTGGGCGGCGTGGCGCCAGGTTCGACGGTGAAGCCCTTCCTCGGCCTGGCCGGCCTGGACAGTGGTTTGCGCAGGCCGGAAGACAAGATCCTGTCGCGCGGCATGTTCTACCTGCCCGGCGTGAGCCGTGGCTGGGGTGACGCCAACCGTGGCGGCCATGGCTGGACCGACCTGCGCAAATCCATCTCGCAGTCGGTCAACACCTATTACTACCAGCTCGGTATCGACATGGGCATCGAGCGCTATGACGACTACATGGGCAACCGCTACGGCTTCGGCCAACCCACCGGCATCGATCTGGCCGGTGAGATCGGCGGCATCCTGCCGTCGCCGGCAGCCAAGCTCAAGGCCAACAAGGAACGCTGGTATCCCGGCGATACGGTCAATGCCAGCATCGGCCAGGGCCTGTGGAAGGTGACGCCGCTGCAGCTGGTGCGCGGGGTTGGTGGCCTGGCCACCGGCCAGTTGCGCACGCCGCATCTGGTGATGGAGCAGCGCGCCGGTTTCGACCA
Organism: Stenotrophomonas sp. STEN063; assembly: GCF_056854515.1. NCBI lineage: Bacteria > Pseudomonadati > Pseudomonadota > Gammaproteobacteria > Lysobacterales > Lysobacteraceae > Stenotrophomonas > Stenotrophomonas sp. STEN063. Next base: position 6,742 of record NZ_JBXFWF010000016.1, on the reverse strand, counting down.
CGATTGGGCGCCGACGCAGCAGCCGGCGAGCAGGCCGATAAGCCCCAATCCGGCCAATGTGCAGGCAGTGCGCGAGGGCATGATGGGCACCATGCAGCCCGGCGGCAGTGGCTGGCGCGTGGCTGCCGGTGCGCAGTACCGCATGGCGGGTAAGACCGGTACCGCGCAGGTCATCAGCCGCAAGGGCACGGCTGCGTTGAACCCGCGCAGCCTGCCGATGCACCTGCGCCATCGCGCGCTGTTCGTTGGTTTCGCACCGGCCGAAGAACCGGTGATCGCGATTGCCATCGCGGTGGAAGGCGGTGGCTACGGTGGTTCGGCCGCCGCGCCGATCGCCCGCAAGGTGTTTGATGCCTGGTTGCTTGGGGTGATGCCCGAAGGCTTGCAGCCGCTGGATGCCGAGCGCGGCACGGTGGCGGTGGGCGTGGCGACCTTCGATACCGAAGATGCCAGCTGGCGCGCGCGCGGTGAGCTGGTAGCACCGCAGTTCGCCGATCTGCCGATCATGGTTGGTGCTCCGGCACCGCTGCCAGGCACGCCGCCGCAGCCAGTGCCCGAGGCGCTGCCCGGTGTTGCGCCGGCAGCTGCACGTCCGGCGCTGCCGGCGTCAACCTCAGCGGAGGTGCGCCGATGAGGGATTTCCTGCGCTGGGCGTTGGAGATGGGTCAGCGCCTGACCCGTGGCCTGGACTGGCCGTTGCTGTTTGCCTTGCTCGCCTTGATGGTCATTGGCCTGTCGGTGCTGGACAGCGCCGGTGGCAGTGGCCTGGTGATGGCGCAGGGCGCGCGCTTCGCGGTGGGCCTGGTGGCGATGTGGGCGATCTCGCGGGTGTCGATCCTGCGCATCCGCGCGTGGACGCCGATGATCTATGCCTTGTCGATGCTGCCACTGCTGGCGGTGTTCGTGCTCGGCACCGGCAAGTACGGACGGCAATGGTTGAACCTGGGCCTGTTCTACCTGCAGCCGGCCGAGTTGTTGAAGGTCAGCCTGCCAATGATGGTGGCCTGGTATCTCAACCGCATGCCCTTGCCACCGCGTATCCCGGTGGTGCTGGTGGCAGCGGTGATCATTGGTGTGCCGACCGGGCTGGTGATGTTGCAGCCCGACTTCGGTACCGGCGTGCTGATTGCCGCCAGCGGTGCCTTTGTATTGTTGCTGGCCGGCCTGCCGTGGTGGTGGGTGGGCGTGGGCGTGGGCGGTGTCGCCGCGGCCGCGCCAGTGGCCTGGTTCTGGCTGCTGCGGCCGTACCAGAAGGACCGCATCATGATGTTCCTCGACCCGGAGAGCGATGCGCTCGGTGCGGGTTGGAACATCATCCAGTCCAAGATCGCCATTGGTTCCGGTGGGCTCACCGGCAAGGGCTGGGGCTTGGGCTCGCAGTCGCACCTGAACTTCATTCCCGAACAGACCACCGACTTCGCGTTCTCGGTACTGAGCGAGGAGTACGGCTGGATCGGAGTGGCGGTGGTGCTGGCCTTGTATCTGTTCGTGATCGGCCGCTGCCTGTGGATCGCGGTGGATTCGCGCGATACCTACTCGCGGCTGCTGGCGGGCGCGACCGGTCTGGCGTTCTTCGTCTACATCCTGGTCAATGGCGGCATGATCTCCGGCCTGTTGCCGGTGGTGGGCGTGCCGATGCCGTTGATCAGTTACGGCGGTACCTCGGCGGTGTCGTTGCTGGCCGGCTTCGGGTTGGTGATGGCGGTACGTGCGCACCGGCCGGTGCACGGCGGCTAGCGCAATGCTGTTGCGTCGATCGTCCATTTATCCGCGGCAATATTGTGAGCTTTGATCCAGATCAAACACCTGGCTTTACCAAACCTTCACACTACGCCCCGTCACCGGCGCGCTGTCCGCGCTGTGACTGCCGGCTCGCCGTATGGGGCAGTTGGCAGGTTGGCATCTGGCGGGATGACGGGGGGAGCCGTCGTCCCGGGTCCCCCGGACGCTGACGCGAGTGTCGGTCATCTCAGCGGGATGGGGAGATGACCGACGCTCCTTTTTTTGCCTGGCCGGCTTGGCCACGATCCTTTCCGGGCCAGATTGCCGGTCCACAATCGGCGGCATCGCCTTGCCTATTCATCGAATAGCGTGAATCCGAGGGGCTTCGGTGCGGATCGGCGTAGCGTATTTTTCGCTTCAATCCTGTTGTGTTTCATGGTGTTATTGCAGGAAATTCATCTTTGACCTGCTAATCTCGCCCGATGATTAGACGCGCCCTGGTTTGTTGCCTCACCCTCGGCATGGTTGCCTGCGCAACCCAGCCGAAGACTCCTGCACCTCTGCCGGCCCCGGCGGAAACTCCGGTCAAGCCGAGTACCGGCCCGGCCGAAGCCGTACCCGAGGCCAAGACCGCGTTGCCGCCGGTCGACCTGACGCCGGTGCCATTCGAAACCGCCCGCGCCAACTTCGTGCGCGATACGGCGGCCAAATACGGCATCGACCCGGCCTATATCGAAAGCACCCTGGCGCAGGCGCAGATCCGCGAACCGATCATCGCCGCGATGTCGCGTCCGGCCGAGCGGGTCAAACCGTGGAACGAATACCGGCCGATGTTCATCACCCAGGCCCGCATCGACGGTGGTCGTGCCTTCCTGGCCGAGCACCGCGATGAGCTGATGCGGGTGCAGGAACGCACCGGCGTGCCCGCCGAAGTGATCGTCTCCATCATTGGTGTGGAAACCAGCTACGGCCGTAATACCGGCAACCACCGCGTGCTCGACGCGCTGTACACGCTGGCCTTCAAATACCCGCGTACCGGCGACCCGGCCAAGCTCGAGCGCGAAGTGCGCCGCGAACTGTTCTTCCGCGACGAGCTGGCCAAGCTGTTCGAGCTGAGTGCGCTGGAGAAGCTCGACATCACCACGCTCAAGGGCAGTTACGCCGGGGCGATGGGCATGGGCCAGTTCATGCCGTCCAGTTACCTGGACTTCGCGGCGGACGGCAATGGTGATGGCCGGCGTGACCTGTTCAACAGCTACGACGACGTCTTCTCGTCTATTGCCAATTACTTCGTCAAGAAGGGCGGCTGGATCCGTGGCGGCACCGTGGCAGTACCAGCGACGCTGCAGGCCGGCTTCGAGGAATTCAATCCCACCGACTGGACCCCGACCTATACCGTCAGCGAGCTGGCGGCACGTGGCTACCAGCCGGTCACCCCTGTGCGTGCAGTCAATGCCAAAGCCACCCCGGTGACGCTTGAAGGCAGTGAGGGCAAGCAGTACTGGCTGGGCTTCCAGAACTACTACGCGATCACCCGTTACAACATCTCCAAAATGTACGCGATGGCCGTGTTCCAGCTGTCCCAGGCCATCGCCGGCAAGGAGCTTCCCCCGGCATGAACATCAAGTGGCTGGTCCCTGCGTTGATCGTGCTCGGGCTGGCCGCCTGCAGCAGCGCCCCCAAGAAGTCGTCATCCGGTACAGCGGGTGCCAGCTCGGCATCGCGGCCGGCGACGGTGGTGCACGGGCGCGGCAGTGCACGCGGTGAATGCCCTGAGGGTTCGCCTTATGCCAAGGCGCAGGAAGACCTGTCCACCCGTGGCAACTACACCGCTGGCGGCCTGTACAAGCCCGGTGTAAGCGACTCCACGCCGAGCTATATACCCAATGTGGACTGCATTCCCGAGCCGGTGGTGACCAACGAGGCGCGCTCGGCGGTCGGCAATCGGTCGCCGTATACGGTGCTGGGCAAGCAATACCAGATCATGGACCGTGTCGATAACTACGTGGAACAGGGCACCGCCTCGTATTACGGGCAGAAGTTCCACGGCCGCCTCACCTCCAACCGTGAGGTGTACGACATGTACGCCTTCACCGCCGCGCACAAGACCTTGCCGCTGCCGAGCTTCGCGCGGGTGACCAACCTGGACAACGGCGAGTCGGTGATCGTGCGGGTCAACGACCGCGGGCCGTTCCACGAAGGTCGCGTCATCGATCTCAGCTATGCCGCCGCAGTGCGGCTGGGCATCACCCAGCGCGGCACCGGCCGGGTCGAAGTGCATGGCCTGACCCCGGGCAGCGAGAACCTGCAGGCCTCCGGCGACAGCCGTCGCGCCCGTCGTGAACGGGCTGCGGCGACGGTAGCCGCCGCAGCGCCGGCACCGCGGCCAGCAGTGGCGAGCCCCAGCCGCATGGACCAGCTGGTCGAGAAGCTGCCCGCCGCACCGGCACGCCCGGTTGCCGGCAATGCCGACCATTTCGACGCCTGGATGAAGGACAACGGCGTGCGTGTCGCTACCGGTCGCCCGGCGACCACCAGTGCTGCCAGCACGGCAGCTGCACCGGTGAGTGTCCAGGCGCTTCCCGCAGCGTCGGAACTGCTGCAGTTCACGCCGCCTACGGCCTCGGCTTCGGCCGCAGCGGCGAGGGCTGCGGCGGGTCCGCCACCGAAGACCGTACCGGCCGATCCCGCCGCGCGCGCGCTGGGCTCGATCCTGTTGCAGGTGGCCAGTTTCTCCAGCCGTGACAATGCCGCGCGGGCCTTGGGCCAGCTGGCGTCAGCGGGTATCGTCGGTGCCAGCCTCAGTGACATCGTCAGTGGTGGCCGCACCCTGTGGCGCCTGCGTGTACCGGCCAGTGACAGCAGCAATGCCACGGAACTTGCCGGACGTATTGCCGGTCTTGGGTTTGGCCTGCCGCAAGTGGTCCGCGATTAACCCCAGCACACCGGGGCGCCGCCAGCTGGCCGGTGTCGCCCTACAATGACTCCCCGAATTTTTCTTCCTCGTCCATCAGGAACCGCTGTCCGATGAAATTCCGTTTTGCCGCCGCTGCACTGGCCACCACGCTCGTCGTGGGTCTGGCCTCCGCCCAGACGCCCACCCCGACGCCCACGCCTGCACCGGCCGCAGCTGCTGCTCCGGCGCAGGTGGCGACGCCGCCGGCCCCGGTTCCGACCACCGCCACGGCATGGGTGCTGATGGATTACGCCACCGGCCAGGTGCTGGCGGGCGAGAACATCCATACCCCGCTGCCGCCGGCCAGCATCACCAAGGTGATGACGTCCTATGTGCTGGCTGCGGAAATGAAGACCGGCAAGATCAAGCCGGACGACCCGGTGATGATGAGCGAGCGCGCCTGGCGCGAAGGCGGCGCAGGCACCGATGGCAGCTACAGCGGCTTCCCGGTCAACCAGACCGCGCGTCTGGAAGACATGGAAAAGGGCATGGCGATCCAGTCTGGCAACGACGCGGCAATCGCGCTGGCCGAACATGCTGCCGGCAGCCAGGAAGCGTTCGCGGCGTTGATGAACAGCTACGCTGCCAAGATCGGCATGAAGGATTCGCATTTCGTCAACGCACATGGCCTGAACGCCGAGGGTCACCAGTCCAGCGCCTATGATCTGGCGCTGCTGGGCCGCGCTTTCGTGCGCGATTATCCGGAGACGTATGCGTACAACAAGATCAAGGAATTCACGGTAGGCAAGATCACCCAGCCGAACCGCAACCTGCTGTTGTGGCGTGACCAGAGCGTGGACGGCATCAAGACCGGCCACACCTCGGCGGCCGGTTACTGCCTGTTGAGCTCGGCGCAGCGCGGTGACCAGCGTCTGGTCGCGGTGTTGATGGGTGGTGCATCGGAGAAGCAGCGTGCTGATGACAGTCTGGCGCTGTTGAACTGGGGTTTCCGTTTCTTCGAAACCCATCGCATGTATGAGCCGGGCAAGGCGGTGACCACGCAGCATGTGTGGAAGGGCGCGGCCGATGAGGTGCAGCTGGGCGTGGCGCAGCCGATGCTGGTGAGCGTGCCGCGTGGCCGCTACAACGATCTGAAGCCGTCGATGGACGTGCCGAAGCAGTTGGTGGCGCCGATCACTGCAGGTCAGCAGATTGGTACGGTCAAGGTGTCGCTGGATGGCAAGGTGGTTGCCGAGGCGCCGCTGGTGGCTGTGCAGGCGGTGGAAGAGGGCGGTTTCTTCAAGCGTCTGTGGGATGCCTTCATGATGTGGTGGAAGTCCGAGTAAGGGCTTTCACCGGCTGAAAAGCCGAGCGGCGTTGCGGTGTTCTGTCGACTGGAGTTCCAGTCGATGGGGCGCAGCAACGCCGCTTTTGTTTTGTCTACGAAGTGGCGCAGCTCCGCTCCGACCCTTTACCAAGTGCAGCTTCGCCCCCTCCCTTTGCCGCAGGCAAGGGGAGGGCTGGGGAGGGGTAGCTTTAGCCGTTGCCATTGCCGTTGCCGTTGCCCTTGCTGTTGCTTTGGACGTTGACCCACCGGGCCCCTTCCGCAGCGACGGAGCCAGTGGGAAGAACCCGAAGGGCGACGTGCATGGATGCACGTCGTTTTTCGCCACGACAGGGATGTCGTGTCGAAAAATCCCGCTGGCGGAGCGGACCTGGAGCGCGCAGCGCCGAAGGCGGGCGAAAGCTCTGCTCTAGCTCTAGCCATGGCAACTGCAACTGCCAAGGCTTTCACTCCCCTTCGGGGAGCGAGTTACTTTTCTTTGCTTGTGCAAAGAAAAGATAACCAAAAGAAAGCACACCCTGCCTCCGCGCCCACGCCGCTGCGCGACGTGGGTTCACTCCGCTGGCAGGATTTTTCGACGATACATCCATGTCTCGTCGAAAAACGACGCACATCCGTGTGCGTCGCCCCGTTCGGGGTCTAGTCTGCCAGCTCCGTCGCTGCGGAAGAGGCCCGGTAAGTCAAAAGCTGTAGAGCAACGGCCGGAGCCGAAGCCGAAGCAAAAGCTGTGGAGCAGAAGCGCCCTCACCCCAACCCCTCTCTGTCTCTTATACACATCT
>NZ_JBXFWF010000015.1:0-69670 GCF_056854515.1 Stenotrophomonas sp. STEN063 | reverse complement strand
CCGCCCGCCGGCCGCCCCCTCGCGCGCCGCCCCGCCGCGCGCGCGCGCCCCCCCCCCCCCGCCCGCCGCCCCCCCCCCCCCCCACTACCGGTGCTGGTCAGCATGGGTGGGCCGGCGGCAGGTATAATCGCCGGTTCATTCGTTTCTGATGCGCCCGGGCGGGCGCCCCTGCCATGTCCGAAGTCGCCACCGAAGCCGCGCGCCGCCGCACCTTCGCCATCATTTCCCACCCTGACGCCGGCAAGACCACGCTGACCGAAAAGCTGTTGCTGTTCGGGGGCGCGATCCAGATGGCCGGCTCGGTCAAGGGCCGCAAGGCCGCCCGCCACGCCACCTCGGACTGGATGGCGCTGGAAAAGGAACGCGGTATCTCGGTCACCTCGTCGGTGATGCAGTTCCCCTACGAAGGCAAGATCGTCAACCTGCTCGACACCCCCGGCCACGCCGACTTCGGCGAGGACACCTACCGCGTGCTCACCGCGGTGGACTCGGCGCTGATGGTGATCGACGTGGCCAAGGGCGTGGAAGAACGCACCATCAAGCTGATGGAAGTCTGCCGCCTGCGCGACACCCCGATCATGACCTTCATCAACAAGCTCGACCGCGAGGGCAAGGACCCGATCGAGCTGCTGGATGAAGTGGAAACCGTGCTCGGCATCCAGTGCGCGCCGGTGACCTGGCCGATCGGCATGGGCCAGCGCCTGAAGGGCGTGGTGCACCTGCTGACCGGCGAAGTGCACCTGTACGAACAGGGCCGCAACTTCACCCGCCAGGACTCGACCATCTTCCCGTCGTTGGACTCCCCCGGCCTGGCCGAAAAGATCGGCGAGAAGATGCTGGCCGACCTGCGCGACGAACTGGAACTGGTGCAGGGCGCCAGCCATCCGTTCGACGTCGAGGCCTACCTGGCCGGCAAGCAGACGCCGGTGTTCTTCGGCTCGGGCGTCAACAACTTCGGCGTGCAGCCGCTGCTGGACTTCTTCGTCGAGCACGCACCGGCACCGCAGACCCGCGCCACCACCGGCCGCGACATCGCCCCGCAGGAAGACAAGCTGACCGGCTTCGTGTTCAAGATCCAGGCCAACATGGACCCGCAGCACCGTGACCGTGTCGCCTTCATGCGCGTGTGCTCGGGCAAGTTCACCGCTGGCATGAAGACCTTCCACGTGCGCACCGGCAAGGAGATGAAGCTGGCCAACGCGCTGACCTTCATGGCCAGCGACCGCGAGATCGCCGCCGAGGCATGGCCGGGCGATGTGATCGGCATCCACAACCACGGCACCATCTCCATCGGTGACACCTTCACCGAAGGCGAAGCCGTCACCTTCACCGGCATTCCCAACTTCGCCCCGGAACTGTTCCGCCGCGCCCGCTTGAAGGATCCGCTCAAGCTCAAGCAGTTGCAGAAGGGCCTGGCGCAGCTGTCGGAAGAAGGTGCTACCCAGTTCTTCCGCCCACTGATGAGCAACGACCTCATCCTCGGCGCGGTCGGCGTGCTGCAGTTCGACGTGGCCGCCTATCGCCTGAAGGACGAATACGGCGTGGAGGCGGTGTTCGAGCCGGTCTCGGTCAATACCGCACGCTGGATCAGCTGCAGCAATGCGAAGAAGCTGGAAGAGTTCCGCGAGAAGAACGCCAGCAACCTCAGCATCGATGCCGCCGGCCATCTGGTCTACCTGGCACCGACGCGGGTCAACCTGCAGCTGGCCCAGGAACGCGCGCCGGACGTGCGCTTCTCCGCCACGCGTGAGGCCGCGCACACGGTTTCGGTTGCCTAAGTCTGATGGCGGCGTGCACACGCCGCCGTTCGGGGTGATGATAGCGGGCACCGGGCCTCCCCCCAGCCCGCGCCCCCATTACCCATGACTGCATCCGTTGCATCGATCCGCGAAGAAGTCGCCAGCGCCCTCACCCACGGTCTGGGCGCGGTCAGCGCATTGGCTGGCGGCGCTGTACTCATTACCCTCGCCGCGATCTATGGCGATGGCTGGCAGCTGGCCAGCGCGATTGTCTTTGGCGTCGCACTGTTGCTGCTGTACACCGCCTCCACCCTGTACCACGCCATCCAGCACCCGGTGGCCAAGGGCCGGCTGAAGATCTTCGATCACTGCGCGATCTACGTACTGATCGCCGGCACCTATACGCCCTTCACCCTGATCGGCCTGCGCGGTCCCTGGGGTTGGGGACTGTTCTCCGCGATCTGGGCGCTGGCCGTGTTCGGCGTCATCTTCAAACTGTTCTATACCGGCCGCTTCAAGAAGCTTTCCACCGCCATCTATATCGCGATGGGCTGGCTGGTCATCGTCGCAATCAAGCCCATGTGGGCCTCGCTTGATGGCTGGACCCTGAGTTGGCTGTTCGGCGGCGGCGTGTTCTACACCCTGGGCACCGTGTTCTATCACCGCGAGCAACTGCCTTACTCGCATGCGATCTGGCACCTGTTCGTCATTGCCGGCAGCGTCTGCCACTTCGTCTCGGTGACCGCGCAGATCCTGTAAACGCAACAGATCCGCCGTACCCGCCGGAATTCCCGGCAACACCCTGGCAACACCATGTTCACATCGCGCCAATGCCCGATTCGCGCTGCGTGAACACAGAGCACGCCACGATGGCGACGTGACTACTTCTCCGCCCCCGGCCACGCCAGCAGCGTCGCGCTGGCGACTGCAACGCCCCGGCAAGCGCGGCCAACGCTGGCTCATTGCCGTTGCTGCGGTGCTGATCGCAATCCTCGCACTGATCCTGCTGTGGGACTGGAACTGGTTCAAAGGCCCGCTCGAACGTGCCGTACAGGCCCGCACCGGCCGCGCCCTGCAGATCGGCAACCTGGATGTGGACCTGGGCCACACCACCACCGTTCGTGGCGACGACATCCGTTTTGCCAATGCCAGCTGGGCAAAACAACCTCAGATGGCCAGCGCTGATCGTGTTGAATTGGACATCCGCATCTGGCCACTACTGCGTGGCAGCGTGCAGATTCCGGAGATACGCCTGAGCCACCCCGAGGTGCTGCTGCAGACCGCACCAAGCAAGGGCGAGCCCGGCAACTGGGACTTCCTCGGCGATGGCGGTGGCGAACCACCGCAACTCAAACGCCTGCACATCACCGACGGCAAGCTGCACTTCCTCGACGAACCCGGGCGCACCAAGGTTGATGTGACGGTCCACAGCGGCACCCCGAAACAGGTCGATGCCGCACCTCCCGTGCTGATCGAAGGCAAGGGCCACTGGCAAGGTGCTGCGTTCACCCTGAAAGGTGGCACGGAATCGCCATTGGAACTCAGCAACAGCGAGCACCCGTTCCGCATCCACCTCGATGCCCGTGCTGGCGCGACCCACGCCATCGCCAGCGGCACGCTGACCAACCCCTTCCAGTTCCAGGTGTTCGACCTGCAGTTCCAGCTCAGCGGGCAGGATCTGGAAGATCTCTACCCGCTGATCGGCATCGCCATTCCTTCGTCGCCGCCGTACCGGCTGGACGGACGACTGAAGCGCGAGTACCAGCGCTGGCGCTACGAGAAATTCAGTGGGCGCGTTGGTGACAGCGACCTGGCTGGCGATGTGGAAATCGATGTGGCCGGCGAGCGCCCGCGACTGACTGCCAACCTGCTGTCCAAACAGCTGGACTTCGACGATCTTGCAGGCTTCATCGGTGCACCACCGAAAACCGGCGGCGATGAATCGGCAAACGCCGAACAGAAGGCCGAGGCTGCACGACTTGCCGCGAAACCAACGCTGCTGCCCGACAAACCCTATGACTTGAGCAAACTGCGCGCGATGGACGCGGACGTTCGCTGGAAGGCACAGCACATCAGCGCGCCCAAACTGCCACTGGACGACATGGACGCGCACCTGTTGCTGGACAACGGCCTGCTACGACTGGAACCGCTCAACTTCGGCGTGGCCGGCGGCGATATCCGCAGCACCATCCGCATGGATGCGCGGCGTCCGCAGATCAGCACCACGCTGAATGCCAGCCTGCGGGGGGTCCAGCTCGGCCAGTTGTTCCCGGATGCCAAGTTGGCGGAGCAGGCCTCAGGCGGCATCAGCGGAAACATCCGCCTGAGCGGCAACGGCAACTCCATCGCCGCGATGCTCGGCAGCAGCAATGGCGATGTGGCTGTGGGCATGGGTCGCGGGCACATCGGCAACCTGCTGATGGAGCTGGCCGGGCTGGATGTAGCCGAGTCGCTGAAGTTCCTCTTCACCGGTGACAAGCAGATTCCATTGCGTTGCGCCTTCGGCGACTTCGGCGTGCGCAATGGCCTGATGCAGTCGCGCGCGCTGGCCTTCGACACCACCGACACACTGGTTGTCGGCGAAGGCACGATCAACCTCAAGCAGGAGCAATTGGATCTATTGCTGCGTCCGCGACCCAAGGACGTGAGCATCCTCGCCCTGCGCTCGCCGCTCCGCATCGGCGGCAGCTTCAAGGATCCGTCCTTCCGCCCGGACTTCAAGGCATTGGGCCTGCGTGGCGCGATCGCCCTGACCCTGGCCAGCATTGCCCCACCCGCAGCCCTGCTGGCCACGATTGAGACCGGGCCGGGCAAGGACGCGGAATGTGGCGGGCGCTACGCCAGGTAGCGCCGACAGGTTCAGGTGCCGGTGATGTATTGCTGCAGCTGGCCCAGCTCAAGACGCTGCGCCTCGATCACCGACTTGACCAGGTCGCCGATCGAGATCACGCCTACCACTTCATCACCGTCCACCACCGGCAGATGGCGGATGCGTCGATTGGTCACCAGTTCCAGGCACTGTTCGACCGTCACCGACGGTGCCACCGTGACCAGCTCGGCGGTCATGATCTCGCGCACCGGTGTGGTGGATGAAGACCGGTCCATCAGCACGATCTTGCGGGCGTAGTCACGCTCGGAAAGGATGCCGACCAGCGTGCGGCCTTCCATCACCAGTACCGCGCCGATGCCTTTCTCGGCCATCAGGCGGATCGCCTGCACCACCGCCACATCCGGCGGTACGGCGTGGATCTCAGGGGACTTGGCCCCTAGCAACTGTCGAACGGTCTGCATGGCGTTCTCCTGCGCTGGCGGATGGGGCAGATACTGCCACGTTCGCCGGCTGCCATGTGTCGACCAGGTACAAGGGCCGCTGCTTGGCCTCCATGTACAGGCGCCCCAGGTATTCGCCGATCAAGCCAAGGGCGATCAACTGCACCCCGCCCAGGAACAGGATCGCTGCCATCATCGTCGGCCAGCCAGCAACCCGGTCGCCATACAGGGCAGCCTTGCCGATCACCCATATCGCAAAACCAAATGCCCCTGCGGCGGTCAACAATCCCAGATAGGTCGCGACCCGCAACGGCGCGGTGGAGAAGCTGGTGATGCCTTCCAGCGCGAAGTTCCACAACTTCCAGAAGCCGAACTTGCTGTTGCCAGCCAGACGCGGCTCGCGCCGATATGGCAGCGCGACACGGTTATAGCCAATCCAGCCAAACAGGCCTTTCATGAAACGGTGGCGCTCGCGCAGCTGCCGCAAGCCGGCCAGCGCGCGCGTAGAAAGCAGTCGGAAATCACCGGTATCAGCCGGAATCGGCGTTTTCGACAAACGTCCCATCACCCGATAGAAAGCTGCTGCGGTAAGCCGCTTCAGCCAGCCGTCACCGCCACGCTCCAGGCGCGTGCCGTAGACATCGTCATACCCCTGCTGCCACAGCGCGACGAACTGCGGAATCATTTCTGGCGGATCCTGGCCATCGGCATCAAGCAGGATCACCGCACCTTCGTCCACAAAGTCCAGCCCTGCGGTCAAGGCGATTTCCTTGCCGAAATTACGCGACAAGCGCAGCGCCGAGACCCGCGGCTCCTGCGCCGCCAGTTGTTGCATCACTGCCCAGGTCGCATCACTGCTGCCGTCATCGACATACAGAATGCGACCATCGACATTGCCATCCAGCGCCTGCAGCTGCGCGCACAAGCGCGGGTGCAGCTGCGGCAACGCTTCCTGCTCGTTGAAAGCAGTGATCAGCAGCGTCAGGCGTTCTGGCGTATTCATCGGCAAAGTCTAACAACAGCCATGCGGTCAATTGCCGTCGTCGACATAGTCTGCCCCGCCCAGCTGACGCGCCTGCCGCTGGATCCAGGCGGCCCGGCGCTGCACATACGGCCCAGGCTTGGCTGCGTTGTAACGCCGTGGCGACGGCAACACCGCCGCCAACCTCGCGCTTTCCGCCGGACTCAGGCGCGCGGCATCCTTGCCCCAATAAGCGCGCGATGCCGCCTGCACCCCATAGATGCCGTCACCGAACTCGGCCACGTTGGCGTACATCTCGATGATCCGCTGCTTCGGCCATAGCGCTTCGATCAGCACCGTGTACCAGACCTCCAGGCCTTTGCGCAGCCAACTGCGCCCCTGCCACAGGAACACGTTCTTTGCCGTCTGCTGACTGATCGTACTGGCGCCGCGCAGGCGTCCACCGCGCTCATTGTGCTTGCGCGCCTTTTCAATGGCCTGCAGGTCGAAACCGTTGTGTTCCGGGAAACGCTGGTCCTCGGCCGCCACCAGGGAAATAGGCACGCTGCGTGCCATCTGGTCCAGGTCACGCCATTGGTAGCGGATGCGGAACTTCCAGTCCCCCTGCCCCAGTGCCTCCATCTGCCGGAACACCATCACCGTGGAAAACGGCGGATCGACGAAGCGCAGTACCACCACCTGCACTACGCTGAACGCTGCAAACACCACCGGCGCCCACAACAAGCGCCGCAACCAGCGCTTCCGGCGCCCTGCCTTTGTCCCTGATTCCTGCTCCACCTTGAGCTCGGCCTGCTCCGCCCCCATTGATATCCACCTTGCAAGACCTTTTGTCCGGCGCATTATCCGGCACCGGCCCCACCTCGCGTAGATCCAGCCCCATGACCGACACTTCCGACCTCCTTGTCCGCTTCCTCCTGCCCGCCGCCGGTGTGCGCGGCGTCCATGTCCGGCTGGGCCAGAGCTGGCGCGAAATTCTGTCCCATGGCGACTACCCGGCCGCCGCCACCCGCCTGCTCGGCGAAGCCAGCGTGGCCTCTGCGCTGTTCACCGGGCACACCAAGGTGGATGGACGGCTGTCCATTCAGCTTCGCAGCAGCACCGCACTGCGCGCGCTGTTCAGCGAATGCACCTCGGCCGGCACCCTGCGTGGCATCGCCCAGCTGAACGACGGCGAAGACGCCCCGTCCAGCCTGAGCGCCCTTGGCGAGGATGCCCTGCTCGCCATCACCATCGAGAACCCCGGCCTGGACCCGCGCGAACCGCAGCGCTACCAGAGCCTGGTCGCACTGACCGGCGATAGCCTGGACGAGGCATTCGAGGACTACTTCCGCCACTCCGAGCAGTTGCCGACGCGCCTGTTGCTTGCCAGCGACGGCGAGCACGCCGCCGGCCTGCTGCTGCAGAAACTGCCGGGTGACGAGGGTGATGAGGATGGCTGGGTCCGCGCAGGCGCCTTGTTTGACACCCTCGGCCGCGACGAGCTGCTGGCCCTGCCGGGCAGCGAACTGCTGCACCGCCTGTTCCATGAAGAGAACCCGCAACTGGTCGGCGACAAGGCCCTGAGCTTTGGCTGCTCCTGCTCCCGCGAACGGGTCAGCGCCATGCTGCAGTCGCTTGGCGAGGAGGAAGCCCGGGCCGCCGCCGAGCCCACCGGGCAGGTCGAGGTACGCTGCGAGTTCTGCGGTCAGGAATATCACTTCCCTTTAGCAGAATTCGGCGTATTGTTCAGTTCCACACCGGCCAACCAGCCCGCTCCCGAGCGGCTGCAATAACGGTCCAACGAGTTACGTTCTGGGGAGGGCGAAGACTTGTTAAGAAACCATAAACCGCATAGGATCAAGAACTCACGCGCCGGGAACTTCCTGGCGCACACGGGGTCTTACTGAGTCCATGAACGCCTTCCTGCGCCTACCGCTTGCTCTGATGATCGCCCTTGGCGTGGTCACGGGCGTGCATGCACAGAGCAAGCCGCGGGCCGTGGACAGCACCGTGTTGCCGGTTTGGAACCGCGGTAGCGGCAAGGTCGAAGCCCTGCTCTATCTGGAACCCACTGGCACCCAGAACGTCGGCGCGCGCTGGAATTTCGGCCGCAGCTCGCTGGATGCGGCCTTTGGCCTGTCCTCCGGCGACTCGCTCGGTCTGCTCTGCAACGGCAGCGGCGGCAGCAGCATTGGTGGCCTTGCCAGCCATTGCATGCTCGCCAGCCTGGGTGACGACGATGACGACAACAACGGGCGTCATATCTCGGCCACCACTGCGTTCAACCGGCCCGGCGGCCGCGTTGGCATTACCGCCGGCACGGGCCGCGACACGCTTCCGGCATGGTTGTCGAACGGCGGCAAGGCCGGCGCGGCAAGAGTCGAACAGAACGACCTGACCGTCTTCGGCCAGAAGAACATCGGTCGCGAAGGCTTCGTCTCCATCGGCGGCACCTACGCCAAGGCACGCCTGGTCCCCTTGACCGACGCCGCCCCGGCCGTCGCCGACCAGTGGGACAGCAAGAGCCTGAGCGTCGGAGGCGGCTACGGTGCCTTCAGCGCCAATGTGATCGGCCGCGTGGTCGACGCTCCCGGCCACAGCGGCAAATGGGAAGGCCTGGGCTTGGGCATCACCTGGCGCACCCCATGGAGCGGCCAGCTCACGGTCGGCGCTGAAAACGTGATCACCCGCGGCAAAAACCCGTTCTCGCCGCGCAACGAGAGCAATGACGACGGCGCAATCCCGTACGTGCGGTACGAACAGGACCTGTAACCAATATTTCTTTTTGGTACATGACCCAACGCCCCTCAGGGGCGTTTTTCGTTTTTGCTCGAAAATTCAACACTTTGCCAAGTTTGATGCTTTTCTCTCGAATCATTAACCAATCTTTAATTTATCTGCAGTCGCAAGTACTATCGGTCCCAGCCCACGGTTTTGGATTCGCCTTTCGAATCCTCCCGGGCCAACCCATGCAACACCCAAGTCCACTTGGCAGAGAGAGAGAACCAATGAATTGCAAGACCAACAAGCTGCGCGACGCAGTTGTCCTCGCGTTGGCCGCAAGCACCGGCATGGCCGGTACTGCGTTCGCGCAGGAAGCCCAGAAGGAAGGCGCCACCAACCTCGATCGCATCGAGGTCACCGGTTCGCGCATCAAGCGCGTTGACGTCGAGGGCCCGAGCCCGGTCACCGTCATCAGCCGTCAGGACATCGAAACCGCCGGTGAAATTTCGGTCGCCGATTTCCTGCGCAACACGGTGTACAACTCGTTCGGTTCGACTCGTGAATCTTCGGGTTCCGCTACCGGCTCCCAGGCAACCATCAGCCTGCGCGGCCTCGGTGCCGAGTACACCCTGGTGCTGATCGACGGTCGCCGCATGACCAAGTCGGCTGCACTGGACGGTGGCGCCGCCAACATCAACCTGATCCCGACCGCTGCGGTTGAACGCATCGAAATCCTGCGCGAAGGCGCCGGCGCGGTGTACGGTTCCGATGCCATCGGCGGCGTGGTGAACATCATCCTGCGCAAGGACTATGAAGGCCTGACCTTCTCGGCCGGCTATGAAACCCCCAAGGTTGGCCCGACCGGCAACACCGGCAGCATCTCCGGCGGCATCAGCTCTGACCGCGGCAACGTCACCTTCGTCCTGGACCACCAGGAACGCGAGATGATGTACAACCGTGAGATCAAGAACCTGATCACCGGTGCTGGCCTCGCATGGGGCACCAGCGCATTCAACTCGTCGGCAAACTTCTTCAGCCCGAGCACCGGCCTGGTTGGTGTCGCCAACTGCGATACGTTCGAGAACAGCATCCGCTACGATGCGACACGCTGCGGCTTTGATCACGGCGCGACCTCCGCCAACGAATCGTCCTTGTCGCGTGACTCGCTGTTGGTCAACGCCAATTACCAGCTGACCGACGACACGTCGTTCTTCTTCCGCGCGATCACCTCGGACACCAAGAGCAAGGGCGTCTACGCCTCTGCGCCGGTGGATACCTATCCGACCATCGCTGCCAGCAATCCCTTCAACCCGTTCGGCGTTGACGGCACCCTGTACTACCGCTTCACTCCGCTGGGCACCCGTGATTCGATCCGTAAAGATGCGTATCGCGACTACTCGTTCGGCCTGCAGGGCAGCATCGGCCTGTTTGGCGGCGCTGATTGGGAACTGTCGGCAGGTCATGGCCGCGTGACTCAGAGCAGCGTCAACTACAACTACGGTCTGTCCAGCGCACTGCAGGCAGCCATCGACGCCGGCAGCTACAACCCGTTCGACCCAACTTCGCCCAGCGTCGCTGCCGCTGCTCCGTCGGTGGGCCACACCGTATACGTGGAGTCGGAACAGCGCACGGTCAACGTGGGCGGTAACATCTCCTTCGATCTGTTCGAGATCGGCGGCCGTCCGGCCGGCTTCGTGACCGGCTTCGAATACCTCGACGACCGTCTGTCGATGGTGTACGACGCCCAAAGTGCCGCCGGTAACGTATTCGGTTCCGCAGGTGCTGGCAGTGGCGGTTCGCGTGCTTCTTACGCCGCGTACTTTGAAACCCTGCTGCCGCTGCTCGACAGCTTGAGCGTCACATTGGCCGGTCGCTACGACTCCTACAATGACGTCGGCAGCAAGTTCTCGCCGCGCGCTTCGTTCGAGTTCCGCCCGATCGATTCGCTGCTGGTCCGTGGTTCCTGGGGCAAGGGCTTCCGTGCACCGACCCTGGTCGACCTGTATGGCGATTCGTCCAGCACCAACCTGAACAGCCCGCCGCTGGCATCTGCAGGTCACCCAGGTGGTGACGAACTCGCCTGTAAGGCACTGCAGGCCGTGCAGGCTACCCCGGGCAATGCAACTTATCAGCCGTACCCGGTCAACCCCTGCTCTTCCAGCGACCAGTACCAGTGGCTGCAGTCTTCCAACCGCTTCCTGAAGCCGGAAGAATCCAAGAACTGGGGTCTGGGCTTTGTATGGAGCCCGCTGGACTCGCTGTCCTTCGCCGTCGACTACTACGACGTCGAGCTGAAGAACGTGATCTCGACCGTGCCGCGCGCCTTGGCCTTCCGCTATGGCGACCAGGGCGTGCCGGGTTATGGCGTCGATCGTACTGCCGACATCATCGCTCCGAACGGGGCCATCCTGCCGGGCGTTCCGCAGCAGATCCTGCTGCCGGTCGACAATGGTGCCGTCCAGACCGTACGCGGCATTGACGTTGAAGCCTCGTACCGCTTCGAGACCTCTGTTGCAGGCAACTTCTCCACCAAGTTGTCGTGGTCGCACCAGCTGGAGTACGACTTCACCGCGATTGCCGCTGACAGGCTGGAGCGTGCAGGCACCGCCGGCTTCCCGCAGGACCGTGGCCAGCTGCTGCTGGGTTGGGAAAAGGGCGACTTCAACGCTGCCTTCATCACCAACTACATTTCCGACAGCTCCAATGGTACTCCGGCCACGACGCTGCCCTCCTGGACCACGTTTGACGTCCAAGCCAGCGTAGCGCTGCCGTGGAAGGCAAAGGTGACTCTGGGCGTCCGCAACCTTGGCAACAAGATGCCGCCGTTCAACGCCACCCTGTATGGCTTCCCGTACTATGACAATGAGCTGTACAACATCTGGGGCCGTACCCCGTACATGCGCTATGAGCAGAACTTCTGATCAAGTGATGTTCGGTTGATGTAACAAGGCGACCCGCTCAATGCGGGTCGCTTTTTTTTGACAGTCCAAGTAGTCGGCGATAGCTTCGTCGTAACCTCAGAAGAAGCACTGATAGAGCAAGATATGTCCAGCGATTGGCAAGCCCACCCTGATGAAAGTCTGGAACTCTTGTTGAGGAATCAATCCTCGGAGCTCATCCGTCAGGCACTGGACCACCCTCGCTTCCACGCTGATCCCTACGCACGCCTACGAATAGTTGATCATCTTCGCCAGTTGCATCCGGACTCACTTGAGATAGAGCAGCTGTGGATGCAATTGATGCTCCTAAGCAACCGCCCCTCGCCCGTTTGGGATGTGCTTCAACAGCTCATGGAGAACGGCGAACTCACCGAAGATCGACTCCTGTTGGCCGCTCAGGTCGCGCAGGTCATGGGAAAAAAGGACACCGCCAGAGCGCTCTACCAGAGACGAATATCGCAACATCCCGCGGATGTGGATGCACTGCAGAAGTACATCGAATTCGAGGATCCGACGTTACGCTCACCACAGATACCTGCACAAATCGAAGCCCAACTGACCCAGCCGACCTCAAACTATGCACGGGAAAAGCTGCTGTTCTCTTTGAGCACGTACTTCCTGCAAAGGGATCCACCGACAGCTTTCCGCTTCGCGACCGCAGCACAGCGCCTCAAACGCGAGCGTTTGCCGAATTGGCATGCAAGCGAGCTTGCTGCACGCCTGCAAACTGACAAGTCCCGGGAGCTGATGGGCGCGTCCGAGCCAGGGGAACCACCTGAGCTTCTATTCATAGTCGGACTACCACGCAGCGGCACAACCCTCCTCGGCTCGATGCTCGGCGCGCATAGCAAGATGAGCAACGTTGGCGAGCAGAACCTTATACCTTCACTCGCAAACGGCCCACTTGCTCGAACCAGCGGACCAGTCGCAGCGCGCGTCACCCAATTCGTCAATCACTGGTATCGTGCCGCGACAGGAGACATCCTCGGCTCAAAAGCCACCACCGTGGATAAGCTCCCGGCAAACATCGAGCACTGCGGCCTGATCCTTTCCTGCCTCCCGCGCTCGGCAATAATTCACATCCGCCGCAACCCTTTGGACTGTGCTGTATCCATCCACCTGCGAGACTTCGATTTCGGATGCGGCTATGCCACGAGCGCAGCCGATATAGCTCGCTATCACGCGCTTACCGACGCCCATATCGCATATTGGAGATCAAAAGCACCGGATCGCGTGGTCTCGCTCGACATGGAAGATCTGATTGAGACACCACAAACGTCACTGGGGAAGCTCCTGGAGAAGTTTGGCTTCCAATGGGAACCACAGATGCTCGACTATTGGAAGAAATCGCGGAGTACGGCAACCTTCAGTGAATCCCAGGTCCGGCGCCCCCTGAACAGGGACGGACTTGGCTTGAGGGAAAAAATTGGTGATGCCGGCACCGAATTCACAACCGCGTACATCCAAGCAGCGGACAAGGTGGCGTCGGCATGACTGACCAGAACGATTCAACCCAACACTGGACGAACCTTTGGCGCACTGGCGTACTTCACTCCAGCAGCGTGTCTTCCATCAATGACAATTACGATGGAGAGACCGCCGACTTCTGGAACATGCAGTTTGAAAGCCTGACCGCAGGCGACCGCATCGTGGACTTGGGGACAGGCAACGGTGCAGTGTTGCTATTGGCCAAAAAACACCATGCTTCGTTCGAGCTCCACGGCGTCGATAGCGCATCCATAGATCCAGGCACGGACGCGGGTGCAACCAACCATGATTACAAGGGAATCATTTTTCACCCGGATTGCTCGATGAGTCGGCTGCCGTTCGCCGATGGCAGCGCCCAGCTTGTCACGTCGCAGTTCGCTTTTGAGTATGCGCATCGAGAACTGGCCCTGGCCGAGGTACTACGAATAACGGATCCCGCACACGGACGGATAGCAATGATTCTGCATAGCACGGACTCGGAGATATCGAAGATGTCCGAGCTTCAACTGGAGGCATTTCATTTTGTTTTCGATGAATTGGACATCGTACGAAAAGCGCTCCTGCTGGCGGATGCATTGAATCTTTCTGATGGCCACGCCGATCTGCGTGACAAATACCGACTCGTGTTCAATGATGCAGCCGCCCAACTCATGAGTCGCGTTGCCACCGCCGATCACGCACCGATGCTCGACACTGTATACACGTTGCTGCGGCGCGCCATGTCGACCCTCTCCTCATCTCCAGCGGACAGCGTCAAGTTGCTGCGCGCAACCGATATCCAGATGCGCAGTGAAAGGCAACGTCTGCTTGAGATGCAGCGCGCGGCACAGACGGCGCAGCAACTGCATGCACTGGAACAGCTCCTTGTGGAAGAAGGCCTTGGAGTATCCATCGCACCCCACCTTCAGCAGGGGAGCAAGATGGGCTGGGAGCTGGTGGCTTGCCGTGCTTGAACAACGCGCCAGGTATCTCCACCAGACTGGAATGCTACGGGAAGCAGAAGCGGCCTACCGGGCAGCGCTGCAGATCACACCAGGGGATTCTGGACTGCTAAGGGATATGGGTGTGCTCCTGATGCAGACCCGACGACTTGAGGACGCGATCGAGTACTTTCGAAGAGTTCCCAGAGGCACCTCCGCCTACGGCACCTCGCTTGTACCGAGGGCAGTCTGCGAACGCGACTCGGGGCTCGTGCAGGATGCCTTGGCCACCGCCACAGAAGCCATAGACTTCGATACCAGCGATCCCATTGCATGGATGCTGCATGGGAGCCTGCTCACTGCGTCAGGCGCTGCAATTCCTGCCGAAGCATCCCTGAGAAATAGCTTGATGCTTGCCCCCGGACTGGGTGAGGCGCGTCATTTCCTTGCAGAATGCCTCCAGCAACAAGGTCGCTTCAAGGAGGCCATTTCGGAATACCAGGTCCTGCTGCACCAAAAGCCTCAGGAGGCCTTCAACATAGCCCAATGTGCCGAGTTGATGGGAGAGCTCGTCATGGCTCGCCAGCATTACGAACTTGCAGCCCGCATATCGCCAGCACGACTGGATGTGCAAGCACGGCTTCTGCATCTCCTGTCCGCTCTATGCGACTTCGAGGAGTGCGAAAGAGTACTCGTCCGAATCAAACTTCTGCTGCGCGCGCCACTGGCATCCGATGACAGACCATCGCCATTCTCACTCAGTCACTGCGGCCTGTCTGGAGAAGAGTATCGCCGGGTTCTTGTTCACTACGCTGCCAGCTATCCTGCGCGCAGGCGGATGCACAACGAAAAAGTCAGCAGAACGCTTACATCTTCCCTGACCCACATCGCCTATCTATCTGCCGATTTCGAGGGCCATGCTGTAGGCCGTTTGACCAGGGATCTGTTCAAGGCCCACGACCGCTCCAGATTCAAAGTATCCGGCTACACGCTCAGGTCCCTGCCGCAACCCCATACCGAAGCATTGTCGTCAGATTTCGATTCATTCCGTGACCTGGATGGCTTGTCAGATGAGCAGGCTGCAGCGGCGATTGCGGCCGATGATGTTGACGTGCTGATCGACCTTGGCGGCTACACGTTGGGTGCGCGCCCAGCAATTTTGGCGTTCCGGCCCGCCCGGCTCCAACTCGGCTGGCTTGGCTTCATCAGCCCGCACGAAAGCAATTGGTTGGATGCCGTCATCCTCGACGACATAGTGCAGCCTTCCAATGAAATCTGGCCTTACTCGGATGAAGTAATACGCCTGGCATCCCCCCTGCTGCCGTCCCCCGCACATCAGGTCATCGTGCCATCGCCCAGGTCGCGCTTTGGACTGCCCGATGGTGTTCCATTGCTGGCCAGCTTCAACAACACGTACAAGCTCAGCGGCGCCCTGGTTGCCGCTTGGGCACAGATCCTTGATCAATGCGAAGGCGCTTACCTGGCGATTTACGCACTTCAGCCCGCGCGCGAAGGAATACTGAGGTCCTTTGGTGCGGCCGGCGGCGACGTGCAAAGAGTTGTCTTCATGGAAAACATCGACCATGCATCCAACCTGCAGCGCATGCAATGCTGCGACCTCATGCTTGATGCATTCGATTACAACGCGGGTGCCACCGCAATCGACGCCATCGCCGCAGAGCTGCCTATTCTCTGCCTGGCCGGGACCACGCCTCTTTCGCGCATGAGTGCAAGCATCAACCATTACCTGGAAATGCATGAACTGATATGCGCCTCACCTGGCAGCTATGTCGAGAAAGCCGTCTCCTTCATCACGAATCCAGCGGAGATGGAGCGGATACGCACCACCATGCGTGCCTCAACCAAGCGCAAAAGCCTGTTGTCTCCTGAAAGATCGGCACGCGACATCGAGCAGGTCTGCCACATGCTACTGGGACAAGCGTTGCCATGACCGACGATCGCATGTTGGCGCACGCGCGCGAATCCGGGGCACAGGGAAATCTGCAGCTTGCCATTTCCAGCTATGAACAATGCCTGCGCAAGGGCTTGCCCGTATATGAGGAGTACGCAGGGACCCTCTACAGGGCCGGTCACCACCAGCAAGCAGCTGATGTCATTTCGCGAGCCATCCAAAGCAATCCCGACAACGCAGATCTATACTTTCTGGACGGCTTGGTGCAGTTGGCAATGGGAGCCACCGAGACTGCGTTATCCAGCCTTGACCACGCAATTCGCCTGGCGCCTTGCCAGCTTCCTGCACTCAGGAAGCGTGCAATTCTGCTCGCACAGCTTGATCACCTCGATGCGGCGCTGCAGGATTTCCAGCGTATCGTGGAGCTGGCCCCTACAGATTTCGATGCAGTGGGCAACTGCGGCATTATCCAGCTCAAGAAGCAGAACTACGCGGAAGCTGCTCGCCTGCTGGCGCACTGCAATGAAATGTCGCCAGCCCGCCCAGAGGTAGTTCGCAGCCTGGCCAACGCACTACGCGGCTCGGGTGATGCGGCGGGCGCACTACGTCTGCTGGGAAAATTGCTCGAAGGCTCCCCAAACGACGATGCGACTAGAACCGACTACGCATTGACCCTCTTGGCCCAGCAACGCTTTCACGAAGCTTTCCAACATTATCAGCAGGTGGCATCACGCTCCCCCTTGGACCAATGGGCACTCACAGGCTTGTACCTTGCGGCGTCCGCCGGCGGCGACACAGCTTTTTCTCGAAAGCTGATGGACTACGGGCTTGTTGTCAAAAGCAACGATGACAGCATCGAGCAACGGGAACTGTTGGTAACGCGCGTATTGCAGCACCAGCAACTGCGGTGGGAGCCGATCGGAAAATCGACTATCGGGGGGCAACAGACTACGTTACTTGATCTCTCCGCCGGCTCTGCCTTACTTCCTCTTGAACGGCTGATTCGGCGGAAGATTGAGTTTGCGATCGCAGCTTTGGCACGCAGCCCCCTGCTGTCAGCTCATCCGTGGTTCTCCGCGCGCTCGCCACACTGGCGCATACAGGCTTGGGCAACCGTGATTCACGGCGACGGCGGCCATCAACGTCCACACACGCACCCTGCTGGATGGATGAGCGGCGTGTACTACCTTGATAGTGGTGACGGAAGTGAAGCCGAAGGGCAGCTGGTTTTCGGCCACCCTCCTGACGAACTGGAGCTTAGTTTTGCGGCAAACCAGCTTGAGGTGATACCGCAGACAGGCGACCTGCTGCTTTTCCCTTCATTTTTCCTGCATCACACCACGCCTTATTTCGGCAGCAGGAAACGAATCAGCATCGCATTCGATGTAATTCCCTCGGATCGACCTGTTGGTTGATTCTGGAAGCGCTCTAACCCGGCACTTGCGTTCGATCAACTCACCCGTTCGGAATCAAGGTCTCGATCACGTGCTCGACATAGGCCTCGAAATCCTCGCGGGCCTGCTTGGGCTGCTGCAGCTGCAGCGACAGCTGCAGGAAGCCGACATAGGCCGCATAGGCCAGGCGTGCACGATGACGCGCGTCGGTGGAACTCAGACCGGCCTGGCGGAACGAGGCGATCAGGTACTCCATGCGTCGCTGCGAGACGCGGTCAATGACCGGACGCACCATCGGGTTGTCCAGGGCCTTCAGCAGCTCGCTGTAGATCACGTGCGGAGTGACTTCATGGGCGACCAGCTGGAACAGCGCGCGCAGACGGGTGCGCGGATCAGGCACCTCTTCCAGGCTGCCGAAAACCTGCTGCTGCTCGACGACTTCCCAGCGCTCCAAGGCCGCTTGCAGCAGCGCGTCGCGCGAGGGGAAATGCCAATAGAAGCTGCCCTTGGTCACGCCAAGGCGACGCGCCAGCGGCTCGACCGCGACCGCGCCCACACCCTGTTCAGCAATCAGGTCCAAGGCCGCTTGCGCCCAGTCATCCGCGCTCAGGCGGCTGTTCCGCGTGCTGCGGGACTCGGTGCTGGAATCTGAAGAATCGTTCATGGGCAGATTTAACCATACGGCGGGGACTGGTTGCAGTATGTGGGCAACAAAATACGGACAATCTGGCAAATAAATGATCAGGTCCGACGCGCTCATCCTCCCCAGTCAGCATCTCCATACCCATAGGTATTGACAGTCATTCAGGCCATTCCATACCATCAGGTATGGTTACGCCAACTCCCATCTCTGTATCCCCTGAGGACATCCGTCTGGAAGGCGCGCATGGCGCTGGCCTTGGCGCGTCCAGAACCAGCGGAAAACAGCCCTGCATCCTGTTCGCACATGGCTTTGGCCAGACGCGCGGCGCATGGACTGCAACAGCCGAAGCGCTCAATGCCGAAGGCCACGCCACGCTCAGCTATGACGCCCGCGGCCATGGCGATTCGGATTGGAACGCCAGCGATCTGCCCTACCACGGCGACCAGTTCACCGATGACCTGATCGTGGTAGCCGGCGAACTGCCGCAGCCGCCGGTATTGGTCGCCGCTTCCATGGGCGGCCTGTTTGGCCTGATGGCCGAAGCGCGCTGGCCGGGCTTGTTCTCGGCGATGGTGCTGGTGGACATCACCCCGCGCTGGGAAACCAGCGGCGTGGAGCGCATCCTTGCCTTCATGAGCGCGCACCCGGACGGTTTCGCCTCGTTGCAGGCCGCTGCCGACACCATCTCCGCCTATATGCCGCACCGCCCACGCAAGAGCGAAGACGCGCTGCGTGCGTTGCTGCGACCGGGCAAGGACGGCCGCTGGAACTGGCATTGGGACCCGCGCCTGGTCGATGAGCTGGCGCGCGACAGCGAGCAACATCAAGGCGTGATTGCCGACGCCGCACGACAAGTGCAATGCCCGCTGCTGCTGGTCAGCGGCGGCCGCAGTGACCTGGTCTCACCGCAGACCGTTGAAGAATTCATGGCGCTGGTGCCACACGCACAGCATGTCCATCTGCCGCACGCCACCCACATGGTGGCCGGCGATGACAACAATGCGTTTACCGCCGCTGTGTTGAACTATCTGGACGCACTGCCTTCCGCAGCGTCCGCCCGAACCGAGCACGTTACCGGAGCACGTCCATGAGCATCG
This sequence comes from Stenotrophomonas sp. STEN063, assembly GCF_056854515.1. Lineage (NCBI taxonomy): Bacteria > Pseudomonadati > Pseudomonadota > Gammaproteobacteria > Lysobacterales > Lysobacteraceae > Stenotrophomonas > Stenotrophomonas sp. STEN063. The sequence continues at coordinate 50,583 of NZ_JBXFWF010000015.1, read as the reverse complement.
TCGTACCTTTCCTGGCCCTGCTGCTTGCAGGTGCCTTTGTTGCCTACCACCGCATGCGACTCGTCGTATGGACGGTCATCAGCGTGGTGGCCCTGGCCATCTGCTGGTTTGCCGGCGTCAACCAGACCGCGATCATCGTCGCCGCCGCCATCGTTGCGCTGATCTGCGTGCCGGTGCTGCTGCCGTTCCTGCGCAAGCCGCTGATCACCGCGCCGTTCATGGGCGTGTTCCGCAAGGTGCTGCCGCCGCTGTCCAAGACCGAACGCATCGCCCTGGAAACCGGCTCGGTCGGTTTTGAAGGCGAGCTGTTCACCGGCGACCCGGACTGGAACATCCTGCTCAACTACCCCAAGCCGCAGCTCACCGCCGAAGAACAGGCCTTCATGGATGGCCCGGTGGAAGAGCTCTGCAAGATGGTCAACGACTTCGAGATCACCCACGTGCACGCCGACCTGCCGCCGGAGCTGTGGGAGTTCATCAAGAAGAACAAGTTCTTCGGCATGATCATCCCGAAGGAATACGGCGGCCTGGGCTTCAGTGCGCTGGCCCACCACAAGGTGATCCAGAAGCTGGCATCGGTATCGAGCGTGGTCAGCTCCACCGTTGGCGTGCCCAACTCGCTGGGCCCGGGTGAACTGCTCAACCATTACGGCACGCAGGAGCAGAAGGATTACTACCTGCCGCGTCTTGCCATCGGCCAGGAAGTGCCGTGCTTCGGCCTGACCGGCCCGTTCGCAGGCTCCGACGCCACCTCGATTCCCGACTTCGGCATCGTCTGCAAGGGCATGTGGAAGGGCGAGGAAGTGCTGGGCCTGAAGCTCACCTTCGACAAGCGCTACATCACCCTGGCCCCGGTCGCGACCCTGATCGGCATGGCCTTCCGCATGTACGACCCGGACGGTCTGCTCGGCGATACCAAGGACATCGGCATCACCCTGGCACTGCTGCCGCGTGACACCGATGGCGTGGAGATCGGCCGCCGCCACTTCCCGCTGAACTCCACCTTCCAGAACGGCCCGATCCGCGGCAAGGACGTGTTCATCCCGCTGACCCAGCTGATCGGCGGCGCCGAGAAGCGCGGCCTGGGCTGGAACATGCTCAACGAGTGCCTGGCCGTTGGCCGTTCCATCACCCTGCCCTCCACCGCTTCCGGTGGTGCCAAGGCCGGCGCGGTGGTGACCGGTGCCTATGCACGCATCCGCAAGCAGTTCGGCCTGTCGGTCGGCCGCTTCGAAGGCGTGGAAGAAGCGCTGGCCCGCATCGGCGGCAAGGCCTACAAGATCAGCGCGCTGTCGCAGGCCACCGCCGCTGCGGTTGACCGTGGCGACGTGCCGTCAGTGCCGTCGGCGATCGCCAAGTACCACTGCACCAACATGAGCCGCGAAGTCATTTCCGACGTGATGGACGTGATCGGCGGCAAGGGCATCATCCTCGGGCCGCGCAACTTCGCCGGCCGCAGCTGGCAGGCCGCACCGATCGCCATCACGGTGGAAGGTGCCAACATCATGACCCGCTCACTGCTGATCTTCGGTCAGGGTGCCATCCTCTGCCACCCGTGGGTGCTGAAGGAAATGAAGGCCGCGCAGGATGAAGACCGCAAGGCCGGCCTGCGTGAATTCGACCAGGCGCTGTTTGGCCACGTTCGCTTCGGCATCTCCAACGCCGTGCGTTCGCTGTGGTTCGGTCTGACCGGTGCGCGTTTCGGTGCCGCCCCGGGCGACGCCTACACCCGCCGCTACTTCCGCAAGCTGGACCGCTACTCGGCCAACCTGGCGCTGATGGCCGATATCTCGATGATGACGCTCGGCGGCAAGCTCAAGTTCAAGGAATCGCTGTCAGGCCGTCTGGGTGATGTGCTCAGCCACATCTACATGACCAGCGCCATGCTCAAGCGTTACCACGACGAAGGCGCACCGAGCGCTGACCAGCCGCTGCTGGCCTGGGCCTTCCACGACAGCGTGCACAAGATCGAGGAATCGCTGTCGGCTGCGCTGCGCAACTTCCCGATTCGTCCGATCGGCTGGCTGATGTGGGCACTGATCTTCCCGTTCGGCCGTCGCGCCGAGGCCCCGGGCGATCGCCTGAGCCGCCGCGTTGCCGCCACCTTGATGGCACCGGGCGAAGCGCGTGACCGTCTGGCCCAGGGCGTGTTCCTGACCCCGTGCGAGAACAACCCGGGTGGCCGCATCAACAGCTACCTGTCCAAGGCGATCATGGCCGAGCCGGTCGAGCGCAAGTTCATCAAGGCGCTGAAGACCAAGGGCATTGAAGCGCTGACCTTCGCCACCCAGTTGGACGAGGCAGTGGCCGAGGGCGTGATCACCCAGGACGAGCGCAAGCTGCTGGAAGAGCTGCGCGAGATCACCATGGACACCATCACCGTGGACGACTTCGAGCCGCACGAACTGCGTTCGGCCGGCTACTACGACCTGCCGGGCAAGCAGCGCCCGCAGCCGCAGCAGGCCGCGTAAGCCAATCCACATGCAATACCGACGGCGGGCCTTGTGCCCGCCGTTTTCATATCAGGACACCACGCCATGACTGCGCCCCTGCTCTCGCTATACCGTCGTTTCACCCGCTGGCCTGCCGGCAACTGGCTGTTCTCGCGCGCGGTCTGCTTCAAGGCACCCTATTTCGCCAGCATCTCGCCGCTGATCACCGCGCTGGAGCCGGGCCGTTGCGAAGGCGTGATCCGCCAGCGCCGCCGCATCAGCAACCACATCGGCACGGTGCATGCGATCGCGATGTGCAATCTTGCCGAGCTGGTCGGCGGCGTGATGGTGGATGCTAGCCTGCCCGGTGACATGCGCTGGATCCCCAAGGGCATGCAGGTGAAGTACCAGGCCAAGGCGCTGGGCGTGTTGAAGGCGGTGGCAACCCCTCGGCAGCCCATCATCAGTGCCGAACACGGCTACGACCTGCCGGTGCAGGTCAGCGTCACCGATGCCGCCGGTACCGAAGTCTTCCAAGCCATCATCGCGATGTGGGTATCACCACGCCCAAGCCGCAGCGGAGGCTGACGCATGCAGACTGCGGAATGGATGTTGCGCCTCGGCGGACTGCACTGTCTGGGCTATGCCCTGTTCCATCTCGCGTTCTGGCGCTTTTTCGGCTGGAAACACGAGCTGGCAAAGCTAAGCGCAGCCAACCGCGCGATCATGCAGATCCTCAACCTGCGCCTGATCTATGTGTTTGTGGGAATGGCCGTGCTGTCACTGGCGTTCACCCGCGAACTGCTCGATACCCGGTTGGGGCACGTGGTGTTGGCGTTCATGGCCGTGTTCTGGCTGGGCCGCGCCATCGAGCAATTCGTTTTCCTGCGCATCAATGACTGGCGCGTGCACCTGCTGACCGCCTTGTTCGTGCTCGGTGCGGTGCTGTACGCAGTACCGTTGTGGCTGGGATTCGCGCGTTACATCAGCCGCTGATCGCCAGCGATGCCCTGTAGTGCCGAACCATGCTCGGCAGGGGCGTTACAAGCCAACCCAACCGTAGCGCCGGGCAATGCCCGGCACGGGCTCTATGGGCAATGCCCCTGCCGAGCATGGCTCGGCACTACGGATGATCTATCGGTAGCGCCCCTGCCGAGCATGGCTCGGCACTACAGCGCGCGTAGCAGCAACGCGACGATTGCGGGTGCGGCCTGCACGTAGAAGATGCGCGGGCTGACGCTGTACGCGCCGTAGGCACCGGCCACTACCACGCAGACCAGCGAGAACGTCACCAGCACCGGCTGCGCCAGCACCAGCCCGGTGATGATGCCGGCAGCGAGAAAGCCGTTGTACAGGCCCTGGTTCGCCGCCAGCACTCGCGTCGCCTGTGCTTTTTCCGGTGTGTTGCGGAAGGTCTTCAGGCCCTGGGGCTTGGTCCACAGGAACATCTCCAGCACCAGGAAGTACACATGCAACACCGCCACCAGCAGCGTCACCACCATCGCACCCACGCCCAATACGCTCATCGTCATCTCATCCTCGCAGCACGGCAGCGACCCGCCACAGGGTAATCACTCAACGATCCTGCGGCAGCTTCTTCTCTTCACGCAAGACACCCAACGCCGACAGCGTCATGAACACGGCCACCGCGGCACCGCCGACGAATACCGCCTGCGAGCCAAGCAAGGACAAGCCCTTGTGCACCCAGGCGAAGGTCAGGTCGGCTCCGCGGTAAACAACGGTATCGATTGCCGCACCGGCCTTGTAGCGCCATTGCCGGTCCACCCGCGTATAGATCGTCTCGCGGGCAGGTTTGCCCAATGAGAATTCGCTGGCGCGGGTCAGCACCTGGATCACCGCCACCATCACTGGCAACGGTGACGCCGCCGCGATCGAGAAGCCGACGATGATCGCGAATCCCGGAATCAACAGCGCCGGAGCCACGCCGTAGCGCGATAGCAACCAGCGGGTCAGGCCCAGCTGGATGATCAGGGTCAAGGCATTCACCGCCAGGTCGATGCGCGAATAGAACGCGGTACTGGCTGCCGGATCGATGATCATGCGCCGTACGATCGAGGCCTGCTCATTGTACAGCATGGTCCCCACGCCTACCCCGAATATGACCATCAGGGCCAGCCAGCGCAGCAGCGGTTCGCGCGCGATCAGCTTCAGTCCATCGAACACGCTGCCGCCCATCGGCTGCTCGCCATCGGCCAATTGCTGTTCGCGTTCGCGCTGCACCGCCCACGGCCGCAACTTCCAGATGCAGAACAGGCAGATCGACAGGAAGCCGGCCGAGACCAACATCAGGTTGGCGATGCCGACGCGCTGCACCAGCGAGCTGGTGATGATCGGCCCCAGGAATGCGCCAACCGTGCCGGCCGCGCCGATGTAGCCGTAGAACGCACGCGCCTGTACGTTGGAGAACACGTCGGCCATGAAGCTCCAGAACACCGCCACCGCGAACAGGTTGAAGACGGTCGTCCAGAAAAAGAATGCCGCCCCACGCCCAGGGACGCCAGCATTGAACATCACGTAGAACAGGAACAGGGTAATGATGAAGAAGCCATACACCAGCGGCAGGAACACCCGTCGCGGATAGCGGCTGACCAGCCAACCGTACAGCGGCTGCAGCACCAGCATGATCAGGAACACGCAGGAGAACAGGAACTGCAGGGTGAAGTCCTTCAGCGGCATGCCATGGGCCGCGAACCAGGCGATCAACCCGGGCGGGAACAAGGCCTCCATGTCCGCCGATGCCGCCATCGCCTCACGCACCGGGCGCAGCACGTAGTAGCCGCTGAGCAGGCAGAAGAAGTACAGGAACGACCACCACAGCGGTGGCGAGCCACGCAGCGCCAACATCAGTCGATGCACTGCACCGGGTCCGCGCGGAACGGTCATGCGGCACCCCGACACAGCGGGTGGCGAGAGGACGGCGGCATCGGGGAACTCCGGTGGGACTCGGCGGAGCGCGTACGTTATCTAATGCACTGCAACATCGCCAGTGCGGCAGGGCTTACCCCGATACAACGCGCCGTTCTATCCTGAGTGACTCGGGAGGGAGAAGGCTGTGAGCGGAGCTGGGAAGGAATTCGACTACATCATCGTCGGCGCCGGCTCGGCCGGCTGCGTATTGGCCAACCGGCTCAGCGCCGACCCACAACTCCGGGTGCTGCTGATCGAAGCCGGGCCCCGCGATTGGCACCCCTTCATCCACATGCCGGCGGGCATCGCCCGGCTGGTCAACAACCGCCGCGTGAACTGGAGCTACGACACCGAGCCGGAGCCCGCGCTTGGCAACCGCCGCCTGTGGTGGCCGCGCGGCAAGGTGCTGGGCGGCTCCAGCTCGATCAATGCCATGTGCTATGTGCGCGGCGTGCCCGGCGACTACGATCGCTGGGCAGCGGCCGGTGCCAACGGTTGGAACTGGGACAGCGTGCTGCCATGGTTCCGCCACAGCGAAGGCAATGCGCGCGGCGCCGATGCACTGCATGGTGCTGATGGCCCGCTGCAGGTAGCCGACCTGCGCCATGTCAATCCACTCAGCCGTGCCTTCATCGAAGCCGGGCAACAGGCCGGCTACAGCCATAACAGCGACTTCAACGGCGTCCAGCACGAAGGCGTTGGCCTGTACCAGGTGACACAGAAGAACGGCGCCCGTTGCTCTTCAGCCGCCGCCTATCTCGCCCCAGTGCGTTCGCGCAACAATCTGCAGGTAATCACCGGCGCGCTGGTGGAGCGGCTGCAGATCGACGCTGGGCGCGTTACCGGCGTGCATCTGCGCGTCGGCAGCCAGCGCCAGCAATACCACGCGGCCGCCGAAGTGCTGCTCAGCGCCGGCGCGATCAACTCGCCGCAACTGTTGATGCTGTCCGGCATCGGCCCCGCCGATGCGCTACGCGCGCAGGGCATCGACGTCCAGCTCGACCAACCCGGCGTCGGTGCCAACCTGCAGGACCACCTGGATATCTGCACGCTGTACCGCAGCGTGCCGGGCGTCAGCTACGACCGCGCCAGCGAGATCATGATCGGCTTGAACTACTTCCTGCGCGGCCATCAAGGTGCAGGCACCAGCAATGTTGCCGAGGCCGGCGGCTTCGTTCGTTCGCGTTTCGCGCCGGACGAGCGCGCCGACATCCAGTTCCATTTCGTCCCGGCGATGCTGGACAACCACGGCCGCAATCGCCTGCCCGGCGACGGCTACACCCTGCACGCCTGTTACCTGCATCCGCGCAGCCGTGGCCGCATCAGCCTGGCCAGCGCCGACCCGGCCGCACCCGCGCGCATCCAGGCCAACTACCTCAGCGATGCAGAAGGCTTCGATCTGAAGATGATGATCGAGGCCGCACGCCTGAGCCGCGACATCCTGCAGCAGGCCGCGTTCGCGCTGTGGCGGAAGTCTCCGCTGTTCCCCGCCGATGAGCACCTGGACGATGCCGGCCTGGAAGCCTTCATCCGCGCCAAGGCCGAGACCATCTACCACCCGATCGGCACCTGCCGCATGGGCGGCGATGACGCGGCCGTGGTCGATCCGCAGCTGCGGGTGCGCGGCATCGACGGATTGCGGGTGATCGATGCCTCGGTGATGCCGACCCTGGTCAGCGGCAACACCAATGCACCGACCATCATGATTGCGGAGCGGACGGCGGGGTTGATTCTGGGTGAGGCCCGGCGCTTCAGTCGAAATGGTTGCGGGAGTTTCTGATCGCAGGCGAAGACACGCAAAAGCAAACCTGATCGGCAGCAAGGTTCAGCCGCCGTAATAAGGTAGCCCGGGTAAGCGCTTGTCAGACCACCTGCAGCATCGCTGGCAAGGGGCAATGCAAGGTGGCGCAGATGGTCCGCAGCAACTCAGCTTCGGCAACATTGACGCGCTGGTTGTGGCTGACGGTCGCAGTCACCGCTTCCACCAGCAGCTGCTTGGCCAGCGGGTCCATCGAATCCAGCGGTGCCCAGACCGCATCCAGGGCCAGCACCCCATTCGCCGGCGGCGCATATGGCAGATGATCCTGCGGCAGGATGCGCTGCAGGCCGGCCAGGTAGGCGCGACGCGCGCCCGCCTCGTCGCCGGGGTTGCCGGCGCGCGCCACCACAGACAGCAGGGTGGCGAACTCACGCTGCACGCCAGTGGCTTTGCGGCGGCCGAAATGCAGGTGACGCGATGGATCCAAGGCTGCCTGCACCTGCACCAGCAGCAAGCGTGACAGGCAGTACTCGAACAGGGAGATGCGCCCATCCGCGTGGGTCAGCGCCTCGATGCAGCGCATGAAAGCGGTCAACTGCGGGCGCGGCAGGCTGCGCAGGGTCGGGAATGCCAAGGCCGCCAGCGGCAGCTTCAGCGCCGCGTGCAGCTCACGCAAAGGCCCAGCCGCGATGTTCGATGCGCCTTCGGCCATCGGCTCACCCAGTTGCGCGCTCACAGCGCTGCGCTGGCGCGCGGCGATCGTGGCATCCTCGTCCAGCAACATCGCAAGCAACAACGGCTGCGCCGCGCCACGATCAGCGGCCAAGCGGCGCAACGGCGCTGGCAGACTGCCCGCCAGCCTTACCGCCTGCTGGTAGTCATCGTCGGCAGGCGTCGCCACCTGCGCGGCCACCTGCGCTGGATCCACCGGGATCTGCTGCATTCCAGGCAACGGCGGCAACACCGCTTCCACGCTGGGCGCTTCGCGCCCTGCCAGACCCAGCACACCGTCTTCGGCCAGTCCGTCCGGCGGTGCGCTGGACCAGTTGCCTCGCAGTGTCTGCAGCTGCTCCGCGCGGAACGATGGCTCCAATCGTTGGATACGCGCAACCAGCGGCGGATGGGTGGCGAACCAGCTGGACAGACGCAGGCCTTCGCCGAACAGCATATGGCTGACTTCCTCGGCACTGGCACGGTCGGCCAGGCGCGAGCCGTCGTCGAGCCCGCCGATCTTCTTCAAGGCGCCGGCAAGGCCTTGCGTCTGCCGGGTGAACTGCACTGCCGAAGCATCGGCAAGTATCTCGCGCTGGCGCGATACCGCCGCCTTGATCAGCCGCCCGAACAGCACTCCGATGCTGCCGATGGCGATGCCTGCCAAGCCAACCAGCATCAGCAGGAACACCGGCCCGACATTGCGACCGAAGCGCACGCGGCTGCCGCCGCCCATGTGCAGCAACACACGCTTGCCGATCACGCTGAGCATCAGGATGCCGAACAGCACGCCCATCAGGCGGATGTTCAAGCGCATGTCGCCGTTGAGGATGTGGCTGAATTCATGCGCGATGACGCCTTGCAGCTCATCGCGGTTGAGCCGCTGCAAGGTGCCGCGGGTAACGGCAATGGCCGCATCGGCAGGCGAATAGCCGGCGGCGAAGGCGTTGATGCCTGCCTCCTGCTCCAACACATACAGGCGCGGCATCGGCACGCCGGAGGCAATGGCGATCTCCTCCACCACGTTGCGCAACCGCCGCAGTGCCGGATCGCGGGTATCGGCAGGCACTTCCGTGCCGCCCATCTGCACGGCCACCACCTCGCCGCCACCGCGCAGGGAGCTGATCCGGTACAGCGATGCCAGCCCGATCACCGCCACCGTCAACACGCTGCTCCACAGCACGCCGCGCATGCTGCCGGTGCCCAACCACACCAGTGCGTCCACCATCAGCACGATGGCCAGCACCGCCAGTGCAAACAGCAGCACCAGCCGGCCTGAGTTGCGCCGCGCCTGGGCCTGGTGTTCGAAGAAATTCATCCCGCGCCCCTGTTACACCTGCGCCAGGTTCAGAACTGCACCTTGGGCGCCTCGCGCACCTGCTCGCGCTTCTCCAGCGGGATATCCAGCAGTGCGGCCGTGGCGAAATTGAACATGTCGGCGAATACATTGGCCGGGAAGGTCTCGCGGCGGTTGTTGTAGCCCATCACCGCATCGTTGTACGCCTGCCGCGCGAACGCCACCTTGTTCTCGGTGCTGGACAGCTCCTCGCTGAGCTGCAGCATGTTCTGGTTGGCCTTCAGCTCGGGATAGGCCTCGGCCACCGCCATCAGCCTGCCGAGCACACCATTCAACTGCCCCTGCGAGGCCGCCAGTTGCGCCATTGCCGCCGGATCGCCCGGATCGGCCTTGGCCGCGGCCAAACCTGACTGCGCCGCGCTGCGCGCCGCGATCACCGCTTCCAGGGTCTGCCGCTCATGGCCCATGTAGGCCTTGGCGGTCTCCACCAGGTTGGGAATCAGGTCAAAACGCCGCTGCAGCTGCACGTCGATCTGCGCAAACGCATTCCTGTAGCCGTTACGGGCCCGCACCAGCCCGTTGTAGATCCCCACACCCACCGCCACAACTGCGACAACCACCACAAGAAAGATCAGCAATATCAACGCGATGCCCATTCATTCTCTCCCCGTTTGTGCATTGATGAAAAGCGGCGCTAGAATCGCCCACAGCAGTAGCTTACAGGCACCGATCACGATGAAAGACAAGAGCAAGCGCCGGCACATTCGCCCGGTGGCATCGGGATTGCTGGGGGTGTTGATGCCCTTTGCATTGTCGTCTACCGCGCAGACTCCCACTCCCAACGCCCTGCCCGCCGAAGCATCGGCTGCCGTGGCGTTGCCGGTGAACCTGGAGAACGCGCCCGCACAATCGCCAACGCAGCCGATGCCATATCGCACCGCGCTGCGCCCGGACCAGGTACAACCACTGCCGGCCGACTTCAATGTCGCCGCCATCGAATCGCTGGCCGAACAGCTGACCTACGGCAACCGCGTTCCCGGCATGGCGATGGCCATCGTCCAGAACGGCCGCGTGCTGTCGGCACGTGGCTATGGCGTCACCGACGTCAGCAATCCGCAGGAAGTAGACGCGCACACCGTGTTCCGTCTGGCGTCGTTGTCCAAGGCCTTCGCCGGCACCATGGCCGGCCTGCTGGTCAACGATGGCACCCTGCGCTGGGACAGCAAGGTCACCGATTACGTTCCCGGTTTCCGCCTGGCCACGCCCGAAGCCACCGACAAGCTCACCGTTGCCGATGTACTGAGCCAACGCGTCGGCCTTACCAGCAATGCCTATGACCGCGATGTCGAGGCCAACGCTGACTACTACACGCTTACCCAGAAGCTGGCCACCGCGCCGCTCAAGTGCGCCCCGGGTGATTGCTACTCCTACCAGAACGTCGCCTTCAGCCTGGTCGGCGATGTGGTGTTTGCGGCCTCGGGCAGCTTCTACGAGCAGGCCGTTGAGAAGCGCATCCTCAAGCCGTTGGGCATGAACGATGCCAGCCTCGGCCTGGCCGGCATCCAGGCCAGCTCGCGCTGGGCGCGTCCGCACGTGCGCAGCCGCAACGGCTGGGTGTCGCTGACGCCCAAACCCACCTACTACCGCGTGGCACCGGCTGCTGGCGTCAACGCCAGTGCCAGCGACATGGCGCAGTGGCTGCTGGCCCATACCGGCCACCGTCCGGATGTATTGCCGGCACCGTTGCTCGCAACACTGCATGCGCCGCTGGTGAACACGCCGGGTGAAATGCGCTCTGGCTGGCGTCACCAGCGCCTGGATTCGGCTGGCTATGCACTGGGTTGGCGCGTGTTCGACTACTCCGGCCACCAGGTGGTCTTCCACGCCGGTGCAGTGCAGGGCTATCGCGGCCTGGTCGCGCTGCTGCCGGAACGTGACCTTGGCATCGCCATCATGTGGAACGGCGAAAGCAGCCTGCCCAGCGGCATGATGCCGACCATCCTCGATCGCGCCATCGGCCTGCCGACGCAGCGCTGGCTGGACGTGGACACCGACTTCGGCAGCGACAACCTGATGGCCGAGGATGCGGCTCCGGCACGCGGCGGCAAGAAGGGCGCGTCCTCCGATCGTGCGGTGGCATCGCCGCGCTGAGCTGCGTTGCGATCTCCAGCAGTATCTGAAAGGCGGCCGATGGCCGCCTTTTTCTTTGCTCGGTAGCATCGCCTTGGGCAGGAGCCAGCGCCGGTAGATCGGATGCACCGTCAGCTTCGCGGCTGACGCCGCTCCCACAAAGACCGGCGTCACCTGTAGTGCCGAGCCATGCTCGGCATAGGCTTTACCAGCAAACCTAAAGCACCCCTCCCAACCCTCCCCTTGCCTACGGCAAAGGGAGGGCTCGGTTCCTCCGCGCCAATTGGTTAGTCAGCAAGGTTCACCGCACGGGTAGTGCCGAGCCATGCTCGGCAGAGGCTTCATCCGCAAATCTAAAGCACCCCTCCCAACCCTCCCCTTGCCTGCGGCAAAGGGAGGGCTCGGTTCCTCGGCGTCGATTGGTTGGTCAGCAAGGTTCACCGCACCGGTAGTGCCGAGCCATGCTCGGCAGGGCTTCACCCGCACAAATCAAAAGCACCCCTCCCAACCCTCCCCTTGCCTGCGGCAAAGGGAGGGCTCGGTTCCTCCGCGTCGATTAGTTGGTCGCCGCGGTTCACCGCACGTGTAGTGCCGAGCCATGCTCGGCAGGGCTTCACCCGCACAAATCAAATGCACTCCTCCCAACCCTCCCCTTGCCTGCGGCAAAGGGAGGGCTCGGTTCCTCGGATGTGTAGCCAGCTTCGCGGCTGACGCCGCTCCCACATCCACTGCCCCGCCATTCCAGAAGACGCCCATAAAAAAACTCCCTCCCCGCTGGGCAGTCGGGGAAGGAGTTTCAGGTATTGCTAGTGGAGCTGGATCAGATCAGCGGCGCCGGAGTAGCCGGCAGCGCAACCGGAGCGGCCTTCTTCTTGCGAGCGGCCGGCTTCTTCTTCGCAGCAACCTTCTTGGCGGCCGGCTTCTTGGCGGCAACCTTCTTTGCAGTCTTCTTTACGACCTTCTTGGCAGCTGCCTTCTTGGCAACCTTCTTGACGGCCTTCTTAGCTACTTTCTTGACGGCTTTCTTGGCAGTTGCCTTCTTGGCAACCTTCTTTACGGCCTTCTTAGCTACTTTCTTGGTGGCTTTCTTGGCAGTTGCCTTCTTGGCAACCTTCTTTACGGCCTTCTTGACGGTCTTCTTGGCAGCTGCCTTCTTGACGGTCTTCTTGGCTGCTGCGTTCTTGAAGGTCTTCTTGGCGGCTGCCTTCCTCACGGTCTTCTTCACAACAGCCTTCTTGGCGACTTTCTTTACCGCCTTCTTGGCGGCCGGCTTTTTAGCTGCTTTCTTCGTAGCCATGGTTTGTTCCTCGTCAGTGATCTATGGAATTGAAATGCCCAGTTGAAGCAAATCCGCGGTGTTCGGCGGAGGACCGACGACGCGTCTAGCGCATCGTTACGGATACAGAAACACCCACAACGGGTCCCGCTGCAGGTGCCAGATAGAAATCAGGGGGGTGTTTCGCGGAAGGAAGCGAGTCCTGCTCCACCATCAAGAGAATCCTGGCGGACGTCCAAGTTGTGCTTCGCGTCTGAATGTTGATCCGGCTCACTCGCTTCCGCAGGAAAGGTCTGCTGGGCGAAACCTAATCACGGTTTTTTTTACTGTCAACCATCTTTGCAAAATATTTTTCGGAAGCCTTCAGCCTTCCGCGCCCGGCCGCCCGCCGCCACAGCCCGCCATGTGCATCCGTCGTCGCCATGCATGCGTGCTTAAAAAAAAACACAAAGTAAAAAAACATCGGTAAAAGTGCACTATTCGTTTCGACGCAGCCAACACGCAGCTGCATTGGCAGTACACCAACGGCATCTCAAGACATGCGACCAACAGTCGCCGCCGGCCACTTCCAGCACCCGAAAAAAAGTTTGCCGACGGCAACGCTTTGGCTGCGCGACGGATCATTTTGCGCAAACTTTTTGGACCACTTCGCAGTCCGCAGCGACACCGATCAGAACCACTTCGCGTCCCTCGGCATCGGCTTCAACGCGTCAACAGCAGCCGCTCATCACTACCGATCATCACGTGATGCTGACACCGGCATAAAAAAAACGGCCGCTGGTAGCGGCCGTTTTTCGGATCACGACAGGACTCAGTGGTCCTCGTTCTCCAACATCTCGGCGTAGTCGTCCGGGCCAAGCAGGTCGTTCAACTGATCCGGATCGGACAGCTCGACCACGTACAGCCAGCCGTCGCCGTAAGCGTCTTCGTTGATCGTTTCCGGCTTGTCGGTCACCGCTTCGTTGACTTCGACAACGGTGCCGGACACCGGGCTGTAGACGTCGGAAGCCGCCTTCACCGACTCGACCACAGCGGCGCCAACGCCAGCCTGCACGCTGTCACCGACAGCCGGCAGTTCGACATAGACCAGGTCACCCAGCAATCCCTGGGCATGATCGGAAATACCGACGGTAACGCGGTTGCTGCCTTCGACACGGGCCCACTCGTGGGACTTGAGGAACTTGAGGTCGCCAGGGATCTCGCTCATGGAACTACTCCGGAAAAACGGTGGTCGGGATGAAGCGCTAGTTTAACGAACCGGAAGCAAGGTCGCTTCCGGCCCGGTCCTACAGGTCAAAGATTGATGCCGGCCTGTGCCTGGCCGTCACGCACGAACGGGAACTTCACGATGCGCACCGGCACTTCCTTGCCGCGGATATCCACCCGCACATCACCCGGCGCGCCGGCCGGCACGCGTGCGAAGGCAATCGCCTTGCCCAGCGTCGGTGAGAAGGTGCCGGACAGGATCTCGCCTTCGCCATTGGCGGTGAGCACCTTCTGGCCGTGGCGCAGCACGCCCTTCTCGTCCATCACCAGGCCGATCATCTGGCGCGCGTTGCCGGCGGCCTTCTGCGCTTCCAGCACGGCGCGGCCGGTGAACGCGCGCGGCGTGCCATCGGCCAGGTCATCCAGCGCCACGGTCCAGGCCAGCGCCGCCTCGTACGGAGTAATGGCTTCGTCCATGTCCTGGCCGTACAGATTCATGCCGGCTTCCAGTCGCAGCGTGTCGCGCGCACCAAGGCCGGCCGGCTTCACGCCAGCAGCCAGCAGCGCATTCCAGAACGCCACGACCGCGCTCTGCGGCAGCAGCACTTCGTAGCCGTCTTCGCCGGTGTAACCGGTGCGTGCGACGAACAGTTCAACGCCGTCGATGGAGCTGACGGTCAGTGCAGCGAAGCGGCCGAGCTTGTCCAGCGCGGCACGATCCGACTCCGCTACCAGCCCGGCGACCAGCGCACGCGCCTGCGGTCCCTGCACGGCGACGATGGCCAGGTCTTCGCGTTCGACCACCTCGACACCGAAGGCTTCGGCGTGCTGACGGATCCAGGCCAGGTCCTTCTCGCGGGTGGAGGCATTGACCACCATGCGGAACATGTCTTCGGCCAGGAAGTAGACGATCAGGTCGTCGATCACCCCGCCCTGCGCATTGAGCATGCACGAGTACAGGGCCTTGCCGCGGACCTTGATCTTGTCGATGGAGTTGGCCAGCAGCTGGCGCAGGAACTCGCGGGTGCGCGCACCCTTCAGGTCGACCACGGTCATGTGGCTGACGTCGAACATGCCGGCGGCGCTGCGGACCAGGTTGTGCTCGTCGATCTGCGAGCCGTAGTGGATCGGCATGTCCCAACCTCCGAAGTCGACCATCTTGGCGCCGAGTGAGCGGTGGGTTTCGTTGAGCAGAGTCTTCAGGGTCATGGCCGTTCCACACTAAGGGGACCGCCATTATCCCAGATGGTTACTTTTAAAACCTGCGGCACTGCCACAACGGCAGTACCGCAGCGGTATTCAGACTGGCTGCACCTTCAGCGTCATGCCGTCCACGGCCACCACCCGCACCGTACTGCCCTGCGGCAGGTCGGGACCGGCGACCACCCAGAACGCATCGTCCACCTTGGCCCGGCCGACACCGGCGCTGATCGCCTGCTCCAGCGTCACCACCCGCCCGATCAACTGCTCGGCGCGGCGGTTGAGCAACGGCTGGTCGCTGGGCCGTGCACGCTGCCGGAACCAGGTGCGATAGACCTGGATCGAGACAAAGCTCAGCACCACGAACAGGATCACCTGCAGCAGCACGCTCATGCCGTCGATTGCCCAGACGGTGAGGAACACCGCCGCTGCAGCGATGCCCATCCACAGCATGAAGGCACCCGGCGCCAGCGCCTCGGCGGCGAACAAGGTCACCGCCAGCGCCGCCCAGATCACCACTTCCCAGCGCATGGCTCAGCGCCCCAGCGGCGGCGGGTTGCCGCGTGCAGGCTGCTTGGTTTCGCCCTGCTTGGCGAAAGCTTCCTTGGCCAGTTCCGAGATACCGGCAATGGAGCTGATCACACCGGTGGCCTCCATCGGCATCAACACCAGCTTCTGGTTGGGCGAGTTGGCCAGTTCACTGAAGGCTTCCACGTACTTCTGCGCGATGAAGTAATTGATCGCCTGCACGCTGCCGTTGGCAATCGCATCGGACACCATCGCGGTCGCCTTGGCCTCGGCCTCGGCCAGGCGCTCGCGCGCCTCTGCGTCGCGGAACGCGGCTTCCTTGCGACCTTCGGCCTCCAGTACCGCCGACTGCTTCTGGCCTTCGGCGCGCAGGATCTCCGACTGGCGGATACCTTCGGCCTCCAGCACCGCTGCACGCTTGTTCTGCTCGGCCATCTTCTGCTGCTGCATCGACTGCACCAGGTTGGCCGGCGGCTGGATGTCCTTGATCTCGATGCGGGTGACCTTGACGCCCCACGGATTGGTGGCGTGGTCGACCACGTTGAGCAGCTTGGCGTTGATGGTTTCGCGCTGGCTCAGCGATTCATCCAGGTCCATCGAGCCGATCACGGTACGGATATTGGTCTGCACCAGGGCGATCATCGCCACTTCCAGGTTGGCCACTTCATAGGCCGCCTTGGCCGCATCCAGCACCTGGAAGAACACCACCCCATCCACCCGCACCACCGCATTGTCCTTGGTGATGACGTCCTGGCTGGGAACGTCCAGCACCTGCTCCATCATGTTTACCTTGCGGCCGACGCCGTAAACAATCGGGATCAGGAAGTGTAGGCCGGGGCTCATCGTATGCGTGTACTTGCCGAAGCGCTCCACCGTCCATTCGTAGCCCTGCGGCACCATCCTCACCGTCTTGAACAGCACGATGATGCCGGCCACCACGACCACCAACGCCAACAACCCTGCTCCGCCGCCCATGGGACCGTTCCTTGTGCTGATTGATGTGCCGAGTATAGCCACAGCCAAGGACACCGCCGGCCAGGCGCTTACAGCCGCACCCGCCCGCGCAGGATGTCGACGAACATCACCCAGTCACCGGCAAATGAATAGAAGGGGTGGCGAAAGGTCGCCGGCCGGTTCTTCTCGAAGAAGAAGTGCCCGACCCAGGCAAAGCCGTAGCCGCATAGCAGCGCGAACCACAGCCAGCGCAGCTGGCCGCTCCACAGCAGCATCGCGACACAGAGCAGCACGCCGCAGCTGCCGATGAAATGCAGGCGGCGACTGACGACGTTGCTGTGTTCGCCCAGGTAGAAGGGGTAGAACTCACGGAAACTGCTGAAACCTGACATGGCCTGCACCCAAGGCTGGATGCCGCCAGCATAGGCGTTTCAGTTGCTGCGCGGGGCGAACATGATCACCGCCATGCCAAGCAGGCAGAGACCGCCGCCGAGCAGGTCCCAGCGGGTGGGCTTGACCGAGTCCACCAGCCACAGCCACAGCAGTGCCACGCAGACATAGACACCACCGTAGGCGGCATAGACACGCCCACTGGCGGCCGGATGCAGGGTCAGCAGCCATGCAAACAAGGCAAGGCTGGCGGCAGCCGGCAACAGCAACCACGGGCTGCCCTGCTGCCGCAGCCATAGCCACGGCAGGTAGCAGCCGACGATCTCGGCCAATGCGGTCAGCAGGAACAGGGCGAGGGTTTTCACTTCGCCGCGTCCTTTTCCTGCTGCTTCACCTGCTGCCACAGTGCCTCCTGCTGCTGCAGGTCAAGTTGCGACATTGCCTTTCCCTGCGCAGCCGCCAGCGCTTCCATCGCGCGGAAGCGGCGCTCGAATTTGTGGTTGGCATGGCGCAGGGCGGTGCCGCTATCGACCTTGGCGTGGCGGGCAAGATTGGCGCAGACAAACAACACATCACCCAGTTCTTCCTGCAGGCGGGTGTGGTTGTCCACGCCTGTGGCAGCATGCGCGAACTCGGCCTGCACTTCGTCGATTTCCTCGCGCAGCTTGTCCAGCACCGGCACCGCGTCGGGCCAATCGAAGCCGGTACGGGCCGCACGCGACTGCAGCTTGGTGGCGCGCAGCCATTCCGGCAGTCCACGCGAGACACCGGCCAATGCCGACCCATCCTGCTCGCCCTTGGCGGCGCGTTCGCTGCGTTTGATCTCGTCCCAGTTGGCCAATACTTCGTCGGAATCACTGACTTCGGCGTCGGCAAAGATATGCGGGTGGCGGCGGATCATCTTGTTGCTGATCGAGGCCACCACATCACCGAAATCGAAGGCCCCCTGCTCGCTGGCCATCTGCGCGTGGAATACCACCTGCAGCAGCAGATCGCCGAGCTCGTCCTTCAGATCCGGCAGATCGTTGCGGTCGATGGCGTCGGCCACTTCGTAAGCCTCCTCCACCGTATACGGCGCGATGCTGGCGAAGTCCTGTTCCAGGTCCCACGGGCATCCGCCATTGGGATCGCGCAGGCGCGCCATGATCTGCAACAGGGTCTGGATATCGGTCAATTCGGACATGCGCACATCACCTTGTTACGAATACGCCGGCAATTGCCGGCGTTTGAAGTTCACTGCAGGCAGCCAGTGGCCGGGCGTCAAAGCCCGGCCACCCACTCCTGCCACGGCAACGAGGCATCACCCAAGGCGACGAAGTCGCCATTGAGCAGACGCGGGCGTTGGTTGTAGGCAAACGGCACGCCGTCATCGGCCGCCAACACGGCACCGCCTGCTGCCTCCAGCACGCATTGACCGGCGGCGGTATCCCATTCACTGGTTGGCCCAAGGCGCGGGTACACATCCAGCGTCCCTTCGGCGATGCGGCAGAACTTCAGCGAGGAACCCTGCGCGACCAGCTCGATCTCGCCCATCCGCGCCAACAAGGTGGCCGTACGGGCACTGGCATGTGAGCGGCTGGCGGCGACCCGCAGCGGCGATGCCGGTGGCACCCGCGTATTGATCGCATCCTGCTGCTCACCGCTGCGGCGCCAGGCCTGGCCACCGCGCTGTGCATGCCAGATGACCTCGGTCACCGGTGCCTGTACCACCCCAAACACCGACACGCCATCTTCGATCAACGCGATATTGACGCTGAACTCGCCATTGCGCTTGATGAACTCGCGGGTGCCGTCCAGCGGGTCCACCAGCCAATAGCGCTGCCACTGCCGACGCGTCTCCCAAGGCAACTGCGCGGATTCCTCGGACAGCACCGGGATATCCGGGGTGAGCTGCGACAAGCCTGCAACGATCAGCCGATGGGCGGCCAGGTCGGCCGTGGTGACCGGACTGTCGTCGGCCTTCTGTTCGATATCGAAACCACTGGCATAGACCTGCATGATCGCCGCGCCTGCGCGCTGGGCGATATCCAGCACGCCTTCGCGCAGCACGTCATCAACTACTGCGCTCATGCGCCACCTCGCAGCCACTCACGGGCAATGAACAGGGCTGCCAGCGAGCGTCCCTCGGAGAAATCCTCGCGCAGCATCAGCTGGTCCAGCTCGGCCAGCTTCCACGGCACCACCTCCAGCTCCTCGGGCTCGTCGCCAGGCAGACGCTGCGGATACAGATCACGTGCCAGCACCAGGGTGGACTGATGACTCATATAAGTAGGTGCCAAGGTCAGGCTGCGCAGCGCATCCAGCTTGCGCGCGCCATAACCGGCCTCCTCCTTGAGTTCGCGGTCGGCCGCTTCTATCGGCGTTTCGCCTTCATCGATGCGCCCCTTGACCAGGCCCAGCTCGTAGCGATGCAGGCCGGCGGCGTATTCACGCACCAGCAGCACGGTCTCCTCATCGAGCATCGGCACCACCACGACAGCACCGTGGCCGCCGCTGACCAGCCGCTGGAAATGCCGACGCTCGCCGTTGGAAAACTCCAGATCCAGCTGCTGCTGACGGAAGGGACCGATGTGTTCTTCGACCACGTTGTGGATCTGTGGCAGGCGGCGACTCATGCGCCACTCCGGGCAAAACGACGGTAGACCGATAGAATGCGCATTGGCAGATACGTTTTCATGACGTTGAAATGCTAGCAGACCCAGCCGCTCCCCATGTGGCACCGCCTTTGCGAGAACTCCCATGCGCCTTACCCGTAGCCCGATCGAACTGCCGCTTGCCGTCGGCCAGACCCTGTCCCTGCCCGAGGATGTGGCCAATCATCTGGTACGGGTGATGCGCCTGCGCGAGGGCGAAGGCTGCATCCTGTTCAACGGCGATGGCAACGACTATGCAGCCACCCTCAGCGCGATCAGCAAGCGCGAGGTACAGGTGCACATCGACAGCGCCCAGGCCGTCGACAATGAATCACCGCTGGCGATCACCTTGCTGCAGGGCATTGCCAGGGGCGAGAAGATGGACCTGATCCTGCAGAAGGCCACCGAGCTTGGAGTCAGCCGCATCATTCCGGTCAATGCCGAGCGTACCGAGGTCAAGCTGGACGCGGCACGGGCCGAGAAGCGCATCGCTCACTGGCGCAACGTGGTGGGTTCGGCCTGTGGTCAATCCGGGCGCGCACGGATCCCATCCATTGGCAGCCCGCAGGCGCTGGCCGCGGCCGCCGCGGCACTGCCCGAGCACACCATGCGCCTGACCCTGGACCCACTGGGCGAACACCGCTTGGCCTCGCTGCCTGACGCACCGGCAAACGGGGTTGTGATCGCGATAGGCCCGGAAGGTGGTTGGTCGCCGCGCGATCGCCAGCAACTGAGCGAGGCGGGCTTCCAGGGCCTGCAGCTGGGCCCACGCATCCTGCGCACGGAGACCGCCGGCCTGGCCGCAATCGCGGCCCTGCAGGCGCGGCTGGGCGATCTGTAGCGCCCAGCCGTGCTCGGCTGGGGCGTTCAGTGTCGGCTTTTGTAGGAGCGGCGTCAGCCGCGAAGCTGACACTGCCGAAATCACCGGCCCGTCTGCAATCTGATGTGATGCGAGCTTCGCGGCTTACGCCGCTCCTACAATGCTCGGGCGGGAAAGCCCCTGCCGAGCATGGCTCGGCACTACCGCACAACCAGGTCAGGCTACGGCTTCTGCCAGGGCGAGGATGACCGCGCTTTCGACCGCATCCAGGTCCGGTAACAGCGCGCTTTGTTCGCCCAGCAATACGCGCATGTGCACGCCTACCGGCAGGCTTTCTTCCGATGCGTCGGCCAGCAGACCGTCGCGGGGTACCGCGATCAGCTGCGGGAAGGACTGGGTCAGCAGGGCGAAATACGGCAGGTCCGGGTTACCCCCCAGCGCCTTGAGCACCACCACCTTGTTGTTGCTGGTCACCATTTCATTGCCATGGCCACTGAGGCCGGCATAGGACAGCAACGGCACGCTCCAGCCATGCCACGCGATCTGCCCGACCAGCCACCCGGGGGTATTGGCAATCGGCTCGACCGCAACACGGGACATCATTTCCGCCACCGTCGCGTTGGGCAGCAATACGCGCTCGGTACCGGCCTGTATCAGTACCCCACGGACTTCATCGTTGTTTGCGTAGCTCATCGTCAGTTCCTGGGTCGCGCTGCGGTCAGGCCGCGCAATGCACAGCCAATTCGGCAGCGAGATATTCCGGATCGCCGGCGCTCAAGCCAGCGACAGCCAGTTGGCTGGCAGCGGCCGGGTCATAGCACCCCTCGCCGATCTGCCCCGCCACCCAGCCACCCTTGCCGGCAAACTCCAGCACCGGGGCGACCATCGCCACGTCGGCGCCACTGAGCATCAGCACCGCGCTGCGGTCCGGCTGCAAAGCGCCGAGCAGATCGTTGGCTTCCGCGCAGAAGCGCAGGCCCTCGGCACTCGACTCCACGCCGATCACGTCGGGAAGAATATAGACATCGCCCGGGACCAGGTTCTGGCCCGGATCGGCCAAGGTCACCGGCAACGGTGTGGCCCGCGCCATCTGCTTGACCAGGTTGGCATAACGACCGCCATCCAGGCGCAGCTGCACCAGCACCGGCCGCGCGAAGTCTTCCGGCAGGCTGGCCAGCACGCGGCGCACCGCATCCGGGCCACCAATACCGGCGATCAGCAGCACCGCACCATTGCCTTCGGCAGGGCCAGCATCGATCTCAACCAGGGACAACTCGCTGTTGAGCAGGCTGGCCAGGGCCGGAGGCGGCTCCGGGGTGCTGGTGGTTGCAGCAGGCGCCGTCTCGTAGCCGTCGTCCTCCACCAGCGACCAGCTGCTGAAGTCAGCAATCGGTGCCTTCCTGCTCTCAGCTTCCACCGGCGCGACAACCGGCTCCGGCGGCAGCGGCGGTGGCAGGCCCGGCGACGATGGTTGCGCAGGTTGCGCGTTCCCGCCGATCAGTTCCTCGAACGACAGCACTTCCGGGCGCGGTTCAAGCGCGCTGACCGGAGCGACGTAGATTTCGTCGGCGGGCAGGTCATAGGCCTGCACCTGCGCCTCATCAAGATGGAACTGCAGTGGTGCGTCCACGTGCCCGTCGGCCGGACGTGGCGGCAGACCCGGTTCCAAGGTGACTGCCGGCTCGGCCTCTTCATGTTCCAGGCCCGGCGGCAGCACGTTGTCGTGGCCCTGCAGCTTGGCCGCCAGATGACGGATCCACCGCTGTGCTTCCCAGCCTTCGCGGCGAGCGGCCAGCTCGGCTTCCTCGAACAACAGAGAAAGCTCAGGCGTCTCCAGCACCGACTCCAGCCGCTCCAGCGCGTCCTCGACTGCCGGCTCCAAGGCCACCAGCACGACCTGGGGCGCAGCCGAGGTCAGTGTCGCCGGCTCCAACTGGTTGGGGTCTTCTTCCAGCACGATGCGGCCGCCAGCGGCGACCAGCGCCTCGCGCAGGCGATCACGGGCGGCACCGGCACGGGCCAGCAATGCAACCGGCTTGGCAGCGTCGTCAGTCGCGTGCACGGGCGATCCCCAGCAGGTCATAGACATTGCGCATCAGATCCAGCTCCTGGTACGGCTTGCCGAGATAGCGTTGCACGCCGATCTCGAATGCGCGCTGGCGATGCTTGTCGCCACTGCGCGAGGTGATCATCACGATCGGGATGTTCTTGTAGCGCGGATCGGCACGCATCGCGGTGGCCAGCTCGTAGCCGTCCATGCGCGGCATCTCGATATCCAGCAACATCAGGTCCGGGATGCGCTCTTCCAGCTGCTCCAGCGCTTCGACGCCGTCGCGGGCCACCGCTACATCCAGGTTGTGACGTTCCAGCACACGGCCGGTCACCTTGCGCATGGTCAGCGAATCGTCGACCACCATCACCAGCGGCACATGGCGCTGGTTGCTGGTTTCGGTGTGCTCGACCAACTGCTGCGGCTGGGTGAGATGACGACGCACCAGCGGTGCCACGTCCAGGATCACCACCACGTTGCCTTCGCCGGTGATCGTGGCGCCGTAGATGCCCGGCACCGACGCGATCTGCAAGCCCACCGGCTTGACCACGACTTCGCGGTTGCCCAGCACCTGGTCGATCGCAACCGCTGCGCGCAGGTCGCCGGAGCGCACCAGCAGCAGCGGTATCTCGGCCTGGCCTTCGGCCTTGGCAGCAACCTGACCCACCAGGGTGCCGAGGTTGTACAGGCTGAAATCTTCGCCGTTGTAGTGGTAGCCGCCCTGCCCGGACTCGAAACGCTCGCGGGAGATACGACCGATGCCGCTGACCGATGCCACTGGCACCGCGTAGGTGGTTTCGCCGATGCGGACAAACACCGCCTGGGTGACCGCCAGCGTCTGCGGCAGGCGCAGGGTGAAGGTCGCACCCTGCCCGCGCACCGAGTGGATGTCCACCGAGCCGCCGAGCTGGCGCACTTCGTTGCGCACCACGTCCATGCCCACACCGCGGCCTGCCAGCTGGCTGACCTGTTCGCTGGTGCTGAAGCCGGACGCAAAGATCATCTGGTCCAGCTGGGTATCGTCGATCTGCTCGTCGCTGCCCAGCAGGCCACGCTGCTCGGCGCGGCGACGGATCGCCTCGCGGTCCAGGCCGGCACCGTCATCGCCCACTTCCAGCACGATTTCCGAACCTTCGCGGCGCAGACGCAAGGCGATTTCGCCTTCTTCCGGCTTGCCCGCGGCAGTACGTGCAGCCGGCTGCTCCAGGCCATGCGCAACCGAGTTGCGCAGCATGTGCTCCAGCGGCGCGACCATGCGATCCAGCACGTTGCGATCGAGTTCGCCGTGGGTGCCTTCCAGCTTCAGGTGCACCTGCTTGTCGGTTTCCTGCGCGGCCTGGCGCACCACGCGACGCAGGCGCGGCACCAGTCCGTCGAACGGCACCATGCGCGCACGCATCAGGCCATCCTGCAGTTCCGAGCTGACACGCGACTGCTGCTGCAGCAAGGTGTCGTAGTTGCGCGACAGATCGTCCAGCACACCTTGCAGACCGCCCAAGTCGGCCGCCGATTCGTTCAGCGCACGGCTGAGCTGCTGCAGGGTGGAGAAGCGGTCCAGTTCCAGCGGATCGAAGGTCTGGTCGGCCTGCTCATGCTCGCGGCGGTAACGCGCCACGATCTGCGCTTCGGTTTCCAGATCCAGACGACGCAGCTGGTCGCGCAGACGTGCGTTGGTGCGATCCAACTCGGCCATGGCGCCACGGAACGCGCCCAGCTGCTGCTCCAGGCGCGAGCGGTAGATCGCCACTTCGCCGGCGTGGTTGACCAGGCTGTCGAGCAGATCGGCACGCACGCGCACCTGTTCCTGGCCGCGCGGCGCACCTTCTTCCTCGTTGCTCGCCTGTTCTTCGCGCAGCGGTGCAGACAGCGGTTCGATCGCCGCCAGCGGCTTCGGCAGCACGTCGGCAGAAGCAGCATTTGCCGGTGCCGATTCGAACGTGCTGACAACTGCTTCCACCGGTGCCTGCGCGGCTTCGGCGCGCCCATCGGTACGCGCTTCGAAGGCCTCGATCAGATCGGTCGGCATGACCACTGCGCGATGCTCACCGGTGCGGATCAACAACTGGTGCAGACGGTCGAAACCGCGCTCCAGCAGCTGCACGTCGGCGCGGGTGATCTCGGTGCGGTTGGCGGCAACCGCCTCCAGCAGCGATTCGATGGCATGGCCAAGGTCGCCGATGGCATTGATGCCGGCCATGCGTGCACCACCCTTGAGGGTGTGCAGGTCACGCTGCAGACCCGCCAGCGCCTCGCGGTCTTCCGGCGCGGCGCGCATGTCGTTGACCAGACCATCGCAATGGTCGAGCAGGTCCTTGCCTTCCTCGACAAAGATATCGACCAGCTCGCGATCCAGGTCGGCGAAATTCAGCGGCCCAGCGTCCAGTTCGTGCGCCACGGCCGCAGCGACTGGTACCTCAGCCTGTTCCGGCAACGCTGCGGTCAGCGGTGCCAGCACGGTCTTGGCGACGGCAATGGTTTCGACGCCAACCGGCTCGACAACCTCGCTCACAGCCACATCGTCAAGCTGAGCGGCTTCTTCAAGCTGCTCGGCTTCTTCGGTTGCCAGTGCGTCCTCGACCGACGCAGCTTCTTCATTCGAAGCGATGTCTTCGATCAACGCAGCTTCGTCGACAGCTGCCTCAGCTTCGATTTCAGCTTCTACTGCTGTTTCAGTTTCAGTTTCGGCTTCGGCTTCGGCTTCGGCTTCCAGCTCCAACGCTGCATCCACAACCGGCTCCTCGCCAATCGGAGCAACAACGTCGGTCTGGGCGGCCGCGATCGACGAAGGCACGCCGCTGTCATCGGTGACTTCGTCGAGCTCCGCGGCAGCATCAGCCTGCTCTTCGGCCACAGCCGTTTCAATCTCTTCTGCTTCTGCTTCTGCTACCGTCAGCTCGCTTTCTGCAGCCTGCCCAGCCGGGCTTGATGCTTCGGCTTCGGCTTCAACCGAGCCAAGCTGTGCTGCGCCAACACCAGCTGCAGCTGCAGCGGTGGCGATGGCCAGGGCGCGTGCGACCACGCTGTCACGGTCATCCGGATGGCTGGACGCTTCCAGCGCGACCGACGCGTTCTGCTGACCATCTTCGACCTGCGTGTCGACTGCTTCGGCTGCAGATGCCAGATCAACTTCAGTGCCGACAGCCGATTCGGATTCAACCTCGCCAGCTTCAACGGCAAGCTGCGGATCCGTTGCTTCTGCTGTCTCCTCAGCGTCGTGTGCAGCACCCCAGGTGGACGCCCGCACCGCGTCATAGTGGTCTTCAGCTTCGACGGCTTGCTGCGGGGCAACCGGCTCGACGACTTCAGCCGATCCGGCGATGTCGATCTGCCCGCTCACTTCATCAACGACAACCACGGCTTCCGACCCGCTTGCAACGGCGGCGTCGACCGGCTGCGACAGCGGCTCCACATCAACTGCATCAGCACCGTCAGCTGTCTCGTGTGCATCGTGCTCGGCAACGTCGGCACCAGCCCGCAGGAACTCCGGTTCGGCTGCGGCCAGCGGCGCAGGGACGTCCTGCGATGCTTCGCTGCCAGGCGTCTCATCCAGCAAGCCAGCGTCGAAGTACGCGGACAGGTCTTCCGTACCAACCGGCTCGGAACCAACGTCGCTGTCCAGCGAACCGGTCGACGGCACAGCCGCGATATCGTCTGCGACAAGGTCGTCTTCGGCCTGCATCGGTGGCCACTTGCCTTCCGGCAGGGCATCAACCAGCCCCTGCAGACGCTCAGCCACGCCCGGGAACGCCGGGATGCGTGGTGACGACGCACGCAGCGCCGTGATCGTGGTCTGTACCGCCACCGCCATCTGCGCCAGCGCATCCACGCCCGCAGCTGTCGGCGTCACCGCAGCCGCCAGCGAACGCTTGACGAAGGTTTCCGCCGGGCTGGTGATCTGGGTGATCACCGGCACATCGGTCATCGCGAATGCACCGCTCATGGTGTGCACGGCGCGCAACAGGTCTTCGGACACCGGCTGCGGCTGTGCAGCCGAGCCAGCCAGCCAGGCATTGACCGTGACCAGATGCGCGCCGATCTCGGCTTCGAGAATCTCGCGCAGCACCTCATCCACCGACGCAGGGGTACCTTCCGCATCGTCGATTTCGATGGCCGATGCAACGTCGTTTTCCGCCGGCGCGACGATCGCGATTTCCGGCGCCACCTGCTCAGCCGGCGCGGCCGCTGCAACAGCGCTGGCACCGGTCACGTAGAACGCTTCTTCGCCCGCGGCAACGCGGTCAGCCACATCCTGTATGCCCAATAGATCGGACTGGATGTTGCCAACGCCGCGCAGCGCGGCATTCAGTTCCGGCAATACGTCATAGGCCTGGGTCACCGCAGCCATGACGGCGGGGCTGGCGGGACGGCTGCCGTCGAGCACGCGGTTGAGCATGCTCTCGATCTTCCAGCTGAACTCGCCCAGGGTGCGTGCACCCACCAGGCGCCCGCTGCCCTTCAAGGTATGGAATACGCGCCGTACCGGGCGCAGACGCTCCATGTTGGCTGGTGCCGCGCGCCATGCGGGCAGCAGGTTGCCAAGGTTCTCAAGCTCTTCGTCGAATTCCTCGATGAAGACGTCACGGATGTCCTGATCGATTACATCGCCGCCATCGATGAAGCCGCCATCAAGCTGCTGCGCCGGCGCGGAAGCACGCGTCGGCGCGGCAGCACTGGCAGCACTATCGGCAACTTCCGCCGTAACCGGCTCAGGCTGCAGCGACTCAGGCAGCGCGAACGGATCGAAGGCCTCGGCAGCTGCATCAAGCTGCGCCATGAACGCAGCGGTTTCCATATCCAGCTTGGACACGGCTTCCGCCGGCATGGATGCCGGTTCGATCGGGGCGGATGCCTGTTCAACCGGCGTGGCGGCCAGCTCCCAGTCGTTGGTCAGCGATACCGGCGCGTTCGTTGTGTCATCGATCACCGGGTTGACGGCTTCCAGCTCCGGGCTGAAGAACACATCGGTGTCGGCAAACTCAAGGTTGACCAGCTCGGCATCAAGCGCGCCGGTGCTGGCAGGCTGGGACACCTGCGCTGCTGCTGTATCGGTACCGTCCAGCGTCAACAGCGAGGCGTCGAAGTGATAGCTGTCGCTGGCGACGGTGGACGTCGCGTCCTCGGCGGCGACCGGGTCGAAACTCGCGGCAAACGACGCCGGTGTTTCCGCGCCGTTCGAGTCCGCTGGCTCCTGGCCTTCAAGCACCATCGGCGCCAGGCTGAAACTGCTCGCAGCGGCTTCCGGCGTCTCGGCGGCCACTGGATCGAATGCAAAACTTCCGGCTGCACCGTCTGCTGCCTGCGACGCAGACACCGCAGGCACGTCCACAAGCTGGACCGGTGCGACTGGGGTTGCCACGGCATTGATCGCCGCGCCAAACACCAATGGGTAATCGGCGACAGCAGCCTGCGGCTTTTCTTCCACTTCCAGTGGCGGCAACGGCGGCGGCACGGCCGCTGCAGCGATGATCGCTGCCTGTTCGACAACCGGCGAGGCTTCGCCCGCAGTTTCGACAACTTCAGCCGGTGCTTCGGCCACATCCGCAACTGCCGAATCGGCCACGGCGTTGCCTGCGCTGTCCGCAACGGCTGCAGCGCTCAGGTCGGCAACCGCCGTCTCGACAACAGCACTGTCGGCCACGGCCTGCTGCGACGGAATCGGCCAGTAACGCAGGGTTTCCAGGCTGGTGCGGGTGATATCGAGGATTTCCTCGCGGCCCGGGCGGCGATCGCGCAGGGCTTCAAGGAAGTACTCCAGGCTGGCCATGGCGTCGGCCAGGGTGTCGAGCTGGCGCCCGCTGGGAATACGCTGGCGCGCGATCAGCTCGACGTCGATGTACTGGCGTACGGCCTGCAGGTAATCGGCCGGCGCCGGCATTTCCAGCATGCGCAGTGCGCCGGAGACCTCGCCCAGCAGGCGTGGCACTTCGGCCAGGCGGGCATGGTCCCAATTGGTCTCGATGAAGGCGACAAAGGACTCGCGCGCAGCGGTGAAATTGGCGATGGCTTCATGCGCCAGCACTTCCACGGTGCGGCGTGTCTCCACCGAACCCGCATCATCTTCACCCGCGACGTTGGCGCCCAGATGGGCAACCTGCTCGTCCAGCGAGGCGTCCACATAGAGCAGCGCGCCAGCGATATCCAGCAACAGGTTGTCATCGATCTGACGACTGCCGTTGACGACCTCGTGCAGCGAATCGCGCTGCTGGGCAACGATGCCACGGGCAACGCCCAGGCCCATCACGCCCAAGGTATCCGAGACGGCGCCCAGCTCATTGACCTGGACCTGCAGGTCGGCCGGATTGCCATCCATGCGCATATGCAGGTCGAGCGCATCCTTGATGCGCATCAGCTCTTCCTTGACCGCACTGCCGACGGTATCGAGCAGCTCGCGGTTACGCCCGCTCACGCTGCCACGGGCGTGCTCAAGCTCGTCCGGGCTGGCGTCGCTGGCATCGGGATTGAAGGCGAACAGCACGCTTTCATTGATGCCTTCAGCGCCGCGTGCCGCGCGGATGTCATTGAGCAACGGCAGCAGCACGATCGGGATATCACGGTGGCCGTTCTGCAGGCGCTCCAGGTAGTCGGGCAGCAGCACGGTGCCGCGCATCAGCGTGGCGCAGGCCTCATCGCGGTCGGCGACGCCACCGTCACGCACCGCATTGGCCAGCAGTTCCAGCTCCTCGGCAACCATCGCCGGTGCATACAGCTCCACCATCCGCAGCGTGCCCTGCACCTGGTGCAGGTAACCGGCGCAGAAACGCATGCGACTGGAATCGCTGGGGTCTTCCACGAACGCTTCGACCTCGTTGCGCACCTGGCGCAGGGTCTCGTCCAGCTCGGGCTTTACCCACCCAAGAGCTGCGTGGCTCATCGCATCGCGCAAGGTACTCATCGCACTCCCCCGTGCAGCATCAATTGCATGCCGTCCGGGCGGCCCTGCGTTGCGTTGTGACGAAACTTCATCTGCTGATTCCTCTGCATCCCCGCCCGATCAGTCCGTTCAGGCCGGCAACTTGAAGTCGGCCACCGAACGGCGCAGCTCTGCCGCCAACTGGTTCAACTGACCCAGCGAGTCGGCGGTCTGCCCGGCACCCTGCGAGGTCTGGCCGGTAATCTGCCGGATAACGCCCATCGTCTGGGTGATATCGGTAGCTGCCGAGGCCTGCTGGTTGGCGGCGATGGAGATGCTTTTAATCAAGTTGTTGAGTGCGTTGGACACGCGTTCGATTTCGGTCAGTGCGGTACCGGCGTCCTCGGCCAGGCGCGCACCGGACACCACTTCGGCGGTGGTCTGTTCCATCGAGGTAACCGCTTCGTTGGTATCGGCCTGAATCGCCTGCACCAGACCTTCGATTCGACGGGTTGCGCCGGAGGTACGTTCTGCCAGGCGCTGCACTTCGTCAGCCACCACGGCGAAACCGCGACCGGCTTCACCGGCCGAGGCTGCCTGCACGGCGGCGTTCAATGCCAGGATGTTGGTCTGCTCGGAAATGTCGTTGATCAGTTCCACGATCGAGCCGATCTCCTGCGAAGATTCACCCAGGCGCTTGATGCGCTTGGAGGTTTCCTGGATCTGGTCGCGGATCTGGTCCATGCCCTGGATGGTCTGGCGCACCACGCCGGCACCTTCGGTCGCGATGACCACCGAGCGCTGTGCCACTTCAGCCGACTCGGTGGAGTTGCGCGACACCTGCTCAATGGAGGTAGCGATTTCGCCGATACGGTCCGAGGCGCTGGTGATCTCGTCGGCCTGGTGGCCTGCGGCTTCGGCCAGCTGCATTGCCGTTGCCTGGGTTTCCTGTGCCGACACTGCCACCTTCGAGGAGATGTCGTTGATGGTGGTCACCAGGTGGCGCAGTTCGTCCACGGCGTAGTTGATAGCGTCGGCGATGGCGCCAGTCATGTCCTCGGTCACCGAGGCTTTTACCGTCAGGTCACCTTCACCGAGCGAGCTGATTTCGTCCAGCAGACGCATAATCGCCTGTTGGTTGCGGCTGTTGAATTCCACCTGGGTCTGGTAACGCACGTCCTGCTCACGCGAACGGGTACGCACCGTGCTCCAGACGAAGCCAATGATCGACAGCACCGACAGGCCGCCGAAGATCACGCTCCACCAGAAGTTCGGGAAGATGCGGGTGTCGCGAGCCGAACCGAACGCCGAAAACGCGTCGAACAGCTTGCGGCTGCTTTCCAGCATCTTGTCCGAACCGGTCGCCAGTGCGGCCGCCGAGGACTGTGCAGCAAACAGGTTGCGCGAGCTGGCCAGAATGGCGTCGGCATCCTTCTTCATCTTGGCCCACTGGTTGGCCGATTGTTCCAGCGCAACCTGTGCATTGGCATTGCGCACGGCGGAAATGCCCATTTCCTCATTGCCGTTGCGCAGGCCTTCCAGCACCTGGGTGAACACCACCATATCGCGTGCCAGTGCGTCGCCAGCGCCGCTTGCGCCAGCACCACCGGCGCGGATTTCAGTGACGCGACGGGCCATGGTGCCCACCACCACCACCTGCTGCAGGCCGTTGTAGACCTGCGAGGACTGGGCGCCGCCGGCAGTCATTGCGCGCACTACTTCGTTCAACTGCGCCTGCAGCTGCGGCACCGCGCCAACGAAGGCATCGGCATTACCGGCCAGGGCCAGCACCGCAGGCTCGGAGGCGACGATCTGCTCGGCGTTCTTGGACAGCGGCTTCCAGGTATCGACCAGCGCGCTCAGCGGGCCGGACACACCAGTCTCATTGCCGTAACGGCCCTGCAACTCGCTGACCGTACTTTCCACCTTGCTGCGCGTGTCCTTGAACGCGGCGTAGCTTTCGCGGCTACCGGCCACGGCTTCACGGCCCTGGTTGGCCAGCTGCTGTGACAGCACCTGCAGATCCGCGGCGCCGGTACTGGCGCCGGCCAGACGACTGCCCTGCCAGGTGGCCACGCCGGTGTTGGCACCGAACACGACCATCGAGAGCACCAACAAGCCCAACCAGAAGTTGGTGCTTACATTGCCAAGCTTGCCAGCCTTGGCGGCTTCAGGAGCAGTACTCATCGTTCGACCTCGGTCTCAATACGAAGAGGCAAGCGTGCCGTCAGGCGGCTGCTTGCCGGAATTCAGGAGTGCGGGAAAGCAGCGACAGCGAAAACACACCCCAATCACGGCCTTCATCGTGGAAGGCACGTTCGACGAAGTGCGCGTAACGGCCCTGGGCGATGTCACCGGCCGGCACCTGCATCGGTGCCTCGAAGCTGCGCTGGCCATACAACTCGTCGATCACCAGCGCCACGTCGCCGCCACTCTGGCGCATGATCAACACGCGTTGACCTTCCTGTGGCGGCGTACGCTCACCTTCCAGGAAGTTCTTCAGGTCCACCACCGGGAACAGGTTGCCGCGCAGGTTGCCCACGCCCAGCAACCAGGACTGGGCGCCGGGAACCGGCGTGACCGGCGGCATCGGCACGATTTCCACGACTTCGCGGAAGTCCGAGACCAGATGCCGGCTGCCGACGCGGTACCCCACGCCACGCCAGACATCCTGCGAAAAGCTGCGCTCGGGCAGCTGTACCGCGTGCGCCAGACTGCGGCGTTCGTAGGCTTCAAGGATGTCGAATGGAGAACGCATCAACCCACCAGTTTGTTGATCCGCGCGATCAGATCATCCTCGCGCGGCGGCTTGACGATGTAATCACTGGCGCCTTGACGCATGCCCCAGGCCTTGTCGGTTTCCATGCCCTTGGTGCTGACGATCAGCACCGGGATGGCACGCGTGGACTCGTCACGCGACAGCGCGCGGGTCGCCTGGAAACCACTCATCCCCGGCAACACCACGTCCATCAGCACCAGCTGCGGAGCCTGCTCACGGGCAATCTGCAGGCCGTCCTCGGCATTGTCAGCCGACAACACCTCGTGCCCAGCCTTGAGCAACCACTGTGTAAACACCGCCCTGTCGGTCGGTGAGTCCTCGATCAAAAGAATTCGAGCCATTGTGCCTTACCCCCTGGTCAGGCGTTGACGTATGTGCGGATGGCACCTAGTAGTTCGTCGCGGGTAAATGGCTTGGTGAGGTATTGCTCGGAACCGACGATGCGGCCACGGGCTTTGTCGAACAGGCCATCCTTGGATGACAGCATGATCACCGGCGTCGACTTGAACAGCTGGTTGCCCTTGATCAGCGCACAGGTCTGATAGCCATCCAGCCGCGGCATCATGATGTCGACGAAGATGATCTGTGGTTGCTGGTCGGCGATCTTGGCCAACGCTTCGAAACCGTCAGTAGCGGTAACGACCTCGCAACCTTCACGTTTGAGCAGTGTTTCAGCCGTGCGCCTGATGGTCTTCGAATCATCGATGACCATCACCTTCAGCCCTGCGAGTTCCCCACCCGCAGCCATGTTTTCAACCATTTTTGTTCCCCGAACGCGCGACCGATACCAAGTGCGATATTGCCGCGAAAGCGCATCTATATCCCAGCCCAGCCGCGAACTGTCAAGCGATGTCCGCAGGACTTGGCCGATCCCCAATGTAATGTGACCTGCATCTCAATAAAAGCGCAGCACCATTCAGCCTCAGCGTTCCGCTTTCCGCGCTGTGCGGCCCCGCCCTGAACAGCTAACATCGTCGACCAGATCTGCTGGATTCAAGTCATGCCTTTAGACGTCATCGTGGTGATGGATCCCATCGCCGACATCAAGATCGCCAAGGACACCACCTTTGCCATGCTGCTGGAAGCCCAGCGCCGCGGGCATCGGCTGCACTACGTGCGCCCCGGCGGGCTGTCCCTGCACGGCGGCCAGGCCCAGGCCGAGGTTGCCCCGCTGCAGGTGCGCGACGACAAGGCCGGCTGGTTCAGCCTGGGCGAGTTCGCCCCGCTGGCATTCGGCCCGGGGCAGATCGTGCTGATGCGCAAGGACCCGCCATTCGATGGCGAGTACCTGTACGACACCCACATCCTCAGCGTCGCCCAGCAGGCCGGCGCCACCGTGGTCAACGACCCGCAGGGCTTGCGCGACTTCAACGAGAAGCTGGCCGCGCTGCTGTTCCCGCAGTGCTGCCCGCCGACCCTGGTCAGCCGCAACGCGCGCGAACTCAAGGCCTTCGTGCTTGAACACGGCCAAGCCGTGCTCAAGCCGCTGGACGGCATGGGCGGGCGCTCGATTTTCCGCAGCGGCACCGGCGACCCCAATCTCAACGTGATCCTGGAGACGCTGACCGATGGCGGCCAGCACCTGGCTCTGGCGCAGCGCTTCATCCCCGACATCAGTGCTGGCGACAAGCGCATCCTGCTGATCGATGGTGTACCGGTGGACTACTGCCTGGCGCGCATCCCGCAGGGCGACGAATTCCGCGGCAACCTGGCCGCTGGCGGCCGTGGCGAAGGCCGCCCACTGAGCGAACGCGACCGCTGGATTGCTGCCCAGGTTGGCCCGGAAATGAAACGCCGCGGCATGCGTTTTGTGGGACTGGATGTGATTGGCGACTACCTGACCGAAGTCAACGTCACCAGCCCCACCTGCGTGCGCGAGCTGGATGCACAGTTCGGCCTGAACATCGCTGGCCAGTTGTTTGATGCCATCGAGGCTGGCCTGGCCTGATGTATTCCCAGCCTGACGTCCTGCCCGCGGCACCGCGGGTCAGCGAGCAGCAACGCCTGACCGCCACCCTGGTGCTGTCCACGCTGGTGCATGGCTTGCTGATCCTCGGTGTCGGCTTTGCAGTGAGCGACAACGCACCGCTGGTACCGACGCTGGATGTGATTTTCAGCCAGACCAGCACGCCGCTCACGCCCAAGCAGGCCGACTTCCTCGCCCAGGCCAACCAGCAGGGCGGCGGCGACCATGACAAGGCCCAGCGTCCTCGCGATTCCCAGGCCGGCATCGTGCCGCAGTTGCAGGACGGGCTGGCACCGGTACCGCTGCAGGCACAAAGCGCGGCCGCGCCACCGCCACCACAGGCGCGCATCATCACCAGCACCCAGGGCAAGGACCCGGTAGCGACCGCGCAGACCCAGCCGCTGCCCGATCGCCCCGATGCCAACGCGCCGATGAGTGCACGCGAACAACGCGATGCAGCAATGGCGCGACTGGCGGCCGAAGTGCATCTGCGCTCGGAGCAGTACGCCAAGCGCCCCAACCGCAAGTTCGTCTCGGCCAGCACCCGCGAATACGCCTATGCCAACTACCTGCGCGCCTGGGTCGACCGCGCCGAGCGCGTCGGCAACCTGAACTATCCCGACGAAGCGCGCCAGCGCCGGCTTGCCGGCCAGGTGGTGATCACCGTCGGCGTGCGCCGCGACGGCAGCGTGGAGAGCAGCCGCGTGCTGCGCAGCAGCGGCGTGCCCCTGCTGGATGCCACCGCCCTGCGCGTGATCGAGCAGGCGCAGCCGTTCCCGGCATTGCCCGAGACCAAGGACGACATCGACATCCTGCAGGTCACCCGCACCTGGATGTTCCTGCCCGGCGGGCAGTTGCACGACGATCGCTGAACCGGAATTTCGTAGGAGCGGCGTAAGCCGCGAAGCTGGCAATACCCGAACCACCAAGCTGATCGCCATCTGATGGCGCATGAGCTTCGCGGCTCACGCCGCTCCCACAAGCGGTGATGCCGCTGTGTTGTTGTGGGAGCGGTGTAAACCGCGAGGCTGGTGATGCCCGTACCACCGAGCTGATCGCCATCTGATGGTGCATGAGCTTCGCGGCTCACGCCGCTCCCACAAGCGGTGAAGCCGCTGCGTTGTTGTGGGAGCGGTGTAAACCGCGAGGCTGGTAATGCCCGTACCACCGAGCTGATCGCCATCTGATGGTGCATGACCTTCGCGGTTTACACCGCTCCCACAACCATCACACCCCGCGACCGCTTCAACGCTTGGAATCGCGCAAGGCCTGCTGTTCGATCAGGGTCAGCGCGACGTTGTCGCGCAGGTAGGCCGGCTGCACCAGCTCCGGGGCGATGGCTTCGCCGCGCAGCATCGCCGGCACGGCGATCCTCAGCACGTCGGCGGCACCGGGCAATGCCTGCGCGTCCACACTGCTCAGCCGCGGCTGCAGGCGCGCACTCAACACGCCCTCGCCCGCCGCAAAGCCAGTACCAACACCGGCCCAGCTGCTGTCATCGGCCGGCAACTGCACGGCATCCGGCGCGACCAGCAACTCACGCTCCTGCAACTGCAGTTCGCCATCGGCATCGCGCAGATAGCGCGCTGCGTAAAGCTCGCCCATGCGCGCATCGATGCAGGCCAGCACCCGCGGCGCATCGGCCGGTGCGCGCAGTGCCAAGGTCTGCAGGGTAGATACCGGCAGCAAGGGCCGGTCCAGTGCCAAGGCAATGCCCTGCGCGATCGCAATAGCCAAGCGCACACCGGTGAAAGCACCCGGTCCACGGCTCAGCGCGATGGCGTCCAGCTGGCTGCGGGCGACACCGGCTTCGGCCAGCAACTGCTCGGCCCACGGCAGACTCAACTCGGCGTGCCGACGCGGGGCGACTTCAAACCGCTCCAATACCTGCCCATCCACATACAGGGCGACGGAACAGGCTTCGGTGGCGGTTTCAAAGGCAAGCAGCTTCATGGCATCACATCAGGAAAGGGAGAACGGCGGCGCTTCGGAGCCAGCGTCGGCCGGGGCCGTCGCGCTGGCAGAATCTGCCTCCGGCGCCCATTGTCGCGCAAAGAAGGCCTGCACATCGGCCAATGCGCGGGTGCGGCGGAAGGGCGGCAGTGAGTCCAGGAAGATCCGCCCGTAGCCGCGTGACAGCAGGCGCGGATCACACAGCACCAGCACGCCGCGGTCGGTCTCGCTGCGGATCAACCGGCCAACGCCCTGCTTGAGCGCGATCACCGCCTGCGGCAGCTGCTCATCGCGGAACGGATTGCCGCCCTGGCGGCGGATCGCATCCAGCCGCGCTTCGAACACCGGGTCATCAGGGGCAGCAAACGGCAGCTTGTCGATCACCACCACGCTCAGCGCATCGCCAACCACATCCACGCCTTCACGGAAGCTGGCCGCGCCCAGCAGCACACCATTGCCCGACTCACGAAAGCGCTGCAGCAGGCTGGCGCGTGGCGCCTCACCCTGCACGAACAGCGGCCACGGGCCGTCGCGCAGCGCATCGGCGGCCTCACGCAGCGCGCGGTGCGAGGCAAACAACAGGAATGCCCTGCCCTGCGACGCTTCCAGCACCGGCCGCAAGGTGGCGATCAAGGCCGCACCGTAACCTCGCGCAGCCGGATCGGGCAGCTGCTGTGGCAGATAGCACAGGGCCTGCTGCTGCCAATCAAAAGGACTGGGCTGGACCAGGGTATCCGGGTCATCCAGGCCCAGGCGTTTGGACAGGTGTTCAAAGCCGCCATCCACGGTCAGCGTGGCCGAAGTGAACACCCAGGCTGCCATCGAGCGCAGACGGTGCTCGCGCAACGGGCCGGACACATCCATCGGCGTGCGCTGGCAGCGGAAGCCGCGCGGGGTCAGCTCGTACCACAGCACATCGTTGCCATCATCGACGGGGAACAGCGAATCGCTGGCGGCTGGTGCGGCACTATCTTCCGGCGCGACGGCAACCTCATCGATATCCCACGCATCAACCGCGCCACTGTCGCCGTCATCCAACCAGCGCGACAGCCGTGACACGCCTTCCAGCGCACGTGCATGACAGGCATCCAGGCCCGGCGAGGCTTCGCGCACAAAATTCAATGCATCGCGCAGCTGCGCCATCGCCGCGGCAACCGCGTCAAAACCCTCGGCCACTGCAGGCACTGCCAGGGCGCGCCAACGGGTACCGCGCTGCGGCAGTTTCTCCATCGCCTCGCGCAGTTCGCGCAGGGCCAGCTCAAGCGTCGCCACGGGTTGTTGCAGGGTGGCCTGCGCGCCAGCGACGCTGCGGCATTCGGCCATGCAGTCGCGCGCCAGTTCCTGCCACGGACGCATGCCGAACCCTTCACCGAAGAAGTTCGTGGCAAGCTCCGGCAGCTGGTGTGCCTCGTCGATGACGAAGGCCTGCGCGCCGGGCAGGATCTCGCCGAAGCCTTCCTGCTTGAGCGCCAGATCGGCCAGCAGCAGGTGGTGATTGACCACCACCAGATCCGCCTCCTGTGCCCGCTGCCGCGCCTGCACCACGAAACAGTCGCCCCAGAACGGGCAATCGGTGCCCAGGCAATTGTCCACGGTCGAGGTGACCATCGGCAGCAAGGGCGAATCATCGGCCAACCCATCCAACTCGGCCATGTCGCCGTATTGAGTGCGGCCGGACCAGGTGAGGATGCGCTGGAACTGCGCCACCTGCTCGGTCGAGGTGAAGCGTGGCTCGCCGCGTGCCTGGTCCAGTCGATAGCGACACAGATAATTTGCCCGCCCCTTCAGCAGCGCGGATCGATGACCGACACCCAGTGCAGCGCGCACGCGTGGTAGATCACGATGGTAAAGCTGGTCCTGCAGCGCGCGCGTGCCGGTGGAAACGATGGTCTTCAAACCGGACAGCAAAGCCGGCACCAAGTAGGCGTAGGTCTTGCCGGTGCCGGTACCGGCTTCGGCCAGCAACACATCACGCTGCTGGAAGGTCTCGGCGATCGCGCCAGTCAAACGCAGCTGCGCGGGCCGCGGCACGAAGGCATCGAGCTGGCGCGCAAGCGCGCCACCTTCACTGAGTGCTTCGCAGCTGGCGGTGACCAAGGAGGACATGGCTCAAGCGCCGGAAGTGGTGAATCGAGAATGGGGAATGGCCGCAGGCCTCAATCGAAGCGCTGATCGCACCATTGCACTGACGGAGTACACCCTCGCCCGGCGATCAGGCACTTTCATTCCCTGTTCCCAACTCCCGATTCCCGGCACAAATCAAAAACGCTTGATCCCCGGCACGGTGCAGCCTTCGATCTGCGCATGCGCGGAGACGGCATTCTCTTTTTCGGCGCGGGCCAGACGCGATTGTTCGATGGTGGCCCAGTGGCGACGGCACAGCGGACCCGTGCGCGAGCCCAGATCCACCGCCTTCCTGGCCAAGGTCTCGGCGCGCGCCCAATCGGCCTGCAGCAGGGCGATTTCGGCGCGTTCCTGCAGGATGCCCGGATCATCGGTCACCTGCAGCAGTGCTTCGTTCAGGGCTTCGGCGGCACCGGCCAGGTCACCGGCCTTGCGCAGGGCGATGGCGGTCTGGCGCAGATCTTCCACCTGCGCATCGCGCAGCGGCTGCACTGACAGCTCGGTGTCATCGACGCCGGCGATGGCATCGACCGCAGCCAAACGCTGGGTCGGCGTGGTGTTGTCGACTACCGCCGGCTTTGCTGCTGGTGGTGCGCTGACGCAGCCTGCGAGTGACAGGGAAGCTGCAGCAGCAAGCAGCGCGTAGCGGATCAAAGACTTGGTATTCATGGGCGGGATTATCGCGCAGGCGTCTGCGCAGCGGGGGCCGCAGCCGGTTCAGGTTCCTTGCGATCCAGTCCCAGCCAACCACGCCAGCCGCCGCCGGACTGTTCCTGCGCACCGTCAGCACCTTCTTCCAGCGGCACTTCCGCCGGCACAGCACAGGGCGCGTACTGCGGCGCATAACCCACCACGAACGGAAAGCGGCGCGCGCCCGGGCAGGATTCGTCGGTGGCATTGCTGCCTGCCGCTTCCACGTACTGCCAGTCCAGGCCCTTGTTGTTCACCTGCAAGGCCTTGCTCGGCAGGTTGCGGAAGATACCCGACCACACCCGCATCGCGCCGGAAGCGCCAAACAAACCGGTCTGCTCGTTCTGGTCGTTGCCCATCCAGATCACCGCCAGATGGTCACCGGTATAACCGGCGTACCAGCTGTCACGGCCATCGTTGGAAGTACCGGTCTTGCCGGCGGCCTGCAGCCGCGACAGGCCTGCGGCGTTCAAGCCCGAGGCGGTGCCGCTGGACACCACCTGTTGCAGGCCGACACTGATCAGGTTGGCCGCGATCGAGTCGCCCTCCTGTGCCGGCGCCGGGCTCTTGTCATAGCGCTTGAGCAGCTTGCCCTGCGCATCCACCACGCCACGCACCGCATGCAGCGGCTGGATTTCACCGCCGGAGGCGAGGAACTGGTATAGCTGGGCCATGCCGTAGGGGCTCTGGTCGGTGGAACCCAGGATCACCGCCGGATTGGACTCGGCCTTGAGCCCGGCCAGCACATTGATCAACTGGGTCAGCCGTTCCGGCCCGACCTGCATGCCAACGCGCACGGTCGCCTGATTGTAGGAACGGGCCAACGCATCGATCAGCCGCACCGTACCGTGGCTGCGGTTGTCGGCATTGCCCGGCGTCCAGTTGCGGCCGCGGCTGAGCTTGACGGTAACCGGGGAGTCATCGACCCAACTGGCCAGCGAGTAGCGATCCGGCTGAGCCAATGCCAGCAGGTAGACGAAGGGTTTGAGCAGCGAACCAACCTGCCGCTGCGCGTCGATGGCGCGGTTGAAGCCCGGTTCGGATACATCACGGCTGCCGACCACGGCCAGCACGTCACCATTGTGCACGTCAGTGACCACCAGGCCGGTCTGCAGCTCCGGGCGACGCTTGTTCTCCAGCGCCTTGATGGTGTGCGCCACCGCACCCTCGGCATAGGCCTGGGCCGACGGCGACATGCCGGTGAAGACATTCAGGCCGGCGCCTTGCAGCACGCTTTCCGGGTAATCGTTGCCCAGCTGGCGACGTACCAGGTCGACATAGGCCGGGAACCGGTTGGCGGCAGCAATACCCGCCGTCTTGGACACGCCCAGCGGCGCCTTGAGGGCACGCTGGTACTCGGCATCGTCGATCAATTTGTTTTCGTGCAGCTTGCCCAGCACGAAGTTACGGCGGTCCAGTGCGTTCTCGGGATTGCGCCGCGGGTCGTAGAACGACGGGCCTTTGACCAGACCGATCAGCAAGGCGATCTGTTCGCTGCTCAGCGAATTGAGGTCGCGGCCAAACCAGAACTCGGCACCGGAGGACACGCCATGGATGGCCTGCTTGCCGCGCTGGCCCAGGTAGACCTGGTTGAGATAGGCCTCAAGGATGGTGGACTTGTCGTAGCGCGCTTCCATGATCAGCGCGTACAGCACCTCGTTGAACTTGCGGGTGATCGTCTGTTCCTTGCCGATGCCGAGCAGGCCGCTGCGGGCCAGCTGCTGGGTCAAGGTGCTGGCGCCCTGCCTGGTCTCACCACCCGTACGGATAGTCACCCACACCGCGCGCGCGATACCGCTCAGATCGATGCCGTGGTGACGGGCAAAGTCCTTGTCTTCCACTGCCTGCAGGCCGGTGACCAGCAGCTCCGGCACATCGCCCACCCGCACCAGCCGGCGCTCTTCCTGCTTCTGCCCGTACAAGGTGGCGATACGTGCCGGGTCCAGGCGCGCGGCTTTCAGCGCCTTGCGGCTGCCGGCGTCGCGCAATGAAGCCACCTGACCGCCGGAAACCACCACGTCTACCTTGCGTGCGGCGACATTGCCGTCAACGTCGACATAGCCGCGGCTGGAAATACTGAAGCTGCCGCCCTGCACCTTGTAGGTGCCGGGACTGTTGCCAGCGCCATCATCCCGGTAACCGGACGCCGCCAGCTCGGTCTTCAAGGTATTGGGATTCATCGCCGTGCCCGGACTGAGCACCAGCGGCCGCGCATAGACGCGGGTGGG
Organism: Stenotrophomonas sp. STEN063; assembly: GCF_056854515.1. NCBI lineage: Bacteria > Pseudomonadati > Pseudomonadota > Gammaproteobacteria > Lysobacterales > Lysobacteraceae > Stenotrophomonas > Stenotrophomonas sp. STEN063. The sequence goes on along the minus strand of NZ_JBXFWF010000015.1, from coordinate 9,679 downwards.
GATCTGCCAACGCAGCTCGCCAAAACGCTGGCTGACCTGACTGTTCAGGTAGAGCGTATACGGGATCATGAAACCCAGCCCCAATGCGGCTGCGGCCAATCCCCAGGTGATCAAGCGGCTCCGCCACACAGGGCTGTTGCCGTCGGTATCGTCTTCGAACTGGTCGGAATCGTGGCGTCGTGGCACAGGGATGCGAGAATGTGGTTTGCAATGAGTCTAACGCAGCCGCATCCCCGGGGGCGTTGGCTGTCAGTTCCCTGCTTAAGCTGGAGTTCCAAAGGAATGTCGATTTCGCTGGCCGATGCGCGCTACGCCGTCAACCGCATCATCGGCCTGATCCGTCGCGGTCTGGCCAGCCTGCGAACGCGCGGCTGGCGGGCAACCCTGCACCGGGTTGGCGTGCATACCCGCCGCCAACCGCCGGCTCAGCGCGCGCCCCTGTACTTCCCTGACAACGCCCCCTTTACGCCGTTCAGCGTGCCAGGCAGTGACCGTCCGAGGGCCAGCATCGTCATTCCGGTCTACAACCATTGCGTACATACGCTGGCCTGTCTGCGTGCCTTGGCCACGCATCCGCCGGCTGCCAGCTGCGAGATCCTGGTGATCGATGACGGCAGCAGCGACAGCACCCGCGCCTGGATGCAGCAGATCGATGGGCTGCGTTACCACCTGCGGGCGCATAACGGCGGCTTCATCGCCGCCTGCAACGACGGTTTGCGGCTCAGTCGCGGCGACTACGTGGTGCTGTTGAACAACGACACCATTCCCCAACCCGGCTGGCTGGACGCGCTGCTGGAAACCTTCGACCGCGTGCCGGAAGCCGGCCTGGTCGGCGCCCAGCTGCTGTATCCGGATGGCCGCCTGCAGGAATCGGGCGGTGTCGTCTTCGCCGATGGCAGCTGCTGGAGCTACGGTCGTTTCGAGTCGGCCGAAGACCCCCGCTACAGCGCGCTGCGTGATGCCGACTATTGTTCCGGCGCAGCGCTGGCCATACCGCGAGTGCTGTTTGAAGAGCTGGGCGGCCTGGACAGCGTGTATGCACCGGCCTACTACGAAGACACCGACCTGGCCTTCAAGGTGCGCGCAGCCCGGCGCCGCGTGCTGGTGCAACCCTCCAGCCGCGTCGTACACGATGAAGGCACCAGCAATGGCACCGACACCAGTTCGGGGGTCAAGGCCTACCAGGTCCGCAACCAATCCGTGTTCGCCGCCAACTGGCAGGATGCACTTGCAGCGCAGCCCGCACCCGGCAGCGTGCCATCCCCTGCCTTGTTGCATCGGCGCCAGCGGCAGATCCTGGTCATCGACGAGTGCCTGCCACAACCTGACCGCGACTCGGCCTCGCTGCGCCAGTTCAACCTGATCCGCATGCTGCTGAACGAAGGCGCGCATGTGGTGTTCCTACCCACCCGCGGTGAGCCCGCAAGCCCTGCCAGCCAAGCGCTGCAGGCAATAGGCGTGGAGGTCTGGCACGCCCCCTTCCTCGCCGGCGTGGGCAGCTGGTTGCGCGACAATGGCAAACGTTTCGCGGTGGTCCTGCTGGTGCGTTACCACGTTGCCAACGAATGCCTGCCCTTGCTGAAGCAGTTTGCCCCGCAGGCACGCACCGTGTTCGATACCGTCGACCTGCACTACCTGCGCGAGCGCCGTGGTGCCGAGCTGGCCCGCGACCAGCGCCTGCTGCGTAGTGCAGAGCGTACCCGCGCCAGCGAGCTGGCGGTGATGGCAGCCACCGATGTGACCCTGCTGGTCAGCGCCGCCGAAAAAGAGCAACTGGTGACCGACGCACCGCAGGTGCAGGTCGAGCTGATCTCCAATCTGCATGAAGTCGCTGGCGCTGGCCAGGGCTGGGCACAGCGGCATGATCTGGTGTTCGTCGGCGGCTTCCGCCATCCACCGAATCTGGATGCGATGACCTGGTTCATCGGCGAGGTGTTCCCGCTGATCCATGCCCAGCGTCCGGAGATCCAATTCCACTGCATCGGCGCCGATGTACCGGACAGCATCCATGCACTGGCCGCTGGCAGCCCCGGCGTGCAGGTACATGGCTATGTGCCCGATGTAGTTCCCTTCATGACCGGCATGCGTGTTGCGGTGGCGCCGCTGCGCTTCGGCGCCGGGGTCAAGGGCAAGGTCAACCTGAGCATGGCCCACGGCCAGCCAGTTGTGGCCACCACCTGCGGCGTGGAAGGCATGCACCTGCAGGACGGCCAGGACGTGCTGGTTGCCGATGGCAGCCAGGCCTTTGCCGACGCGGTCCTGCGCCTGTATGACGACGCGGCGCTATGGCAACGCCTGTCGGATAACGGTCTGGCCAATATCGCCAGACACTTCTCGATGGATGCGGCGCGTCAGGCCGTGCAGCGCGTGTTTTTCTCTCCATAGCGCAGGTCACTCGTTCAATCACACCGTATGCAAACTTGCACGCGCAGCTAGACCATCGATGGAGCGCGGTCATGCTGCGCTGGAGCCATAACGATAAAGCTTCAGCCGAGCGTAGCTCAGCGCTAGCTGGCTCATCCCGGCCCAGCGCCCGCGACAATCAACGCAGCGCGTTGCGGACACGCTCGCTGAAGCCGGCAATTTCCGGCGTCGCCGGATCGATCTCACGCGCCTGCAGCAGCGCCTGCTGTGCAAAGGCGGTGTCGCCGCCTCCCAAGCGCTCGCTGCCAACCGCGATCCAGCGCTGCGCCAGCCGTCGCCGCGCCGGTGCCAATGCAGGATCAGTCGGGGCAAGCGCCTGCCAGGCATCCAGGCAGGTACGTGCTGCACGCAGCCGATTGCCGCGCAGGTTGTCGTCCAGGCAGGTGCGCGCGGCCGGAAGTATCCTCGCCGCCGCGCGTTTGACCCGCGGGTCCTGCGGTGCCAGCGCCTGTGCTGCCTTGAAACGGTCGTAGGCGCTGCTGCCCGGCGGCAACAACCATTGCTGGCGGGCCTCGGCTTCGTCGAGTTGTTTGAGCAGCGCCTTCAAGCGGCGTTCGCGCTCGGCGCCGGCAACCGGAGCCTCCATCGACTGCCGGGCCTGACGCGCGCGTTGCAGCACCTGTTCGGCAGGGCTCAGTTCGGCGCTGTCCGGCGCCAGTTCACGCGCGTGCTGGAGCGCGCGTTCAGCCGCTTCAAACTGAAAATCCGCAGCCAGGCGCAATGCTTCCTGCACCTGCGCATGGGCGATGCGCTGCAGCCCCTGGCGGGCGACCGGGTCCTCGCCTGCTGCCAGCACCTGCTGGAAAGCAGTGGCTGCGCGCTGCAGGCGGCCGCGCGCCAGGTCACGCTCGCCCTGCTGCCGACGCTGTTCCAGCGCGGCATTCATGACCGCCTTGACCCCCGGCAGATTGGCATGACCGGCGTCATAGTGCTCCACCCGCTGCAGCAAGGCCGCCGCTGCAGCCAGATCACCGCGATCCGCCGCCCGCGTGGCCTGGGTCAACAGGTCGGAGAGCACCTCGTCACGTCCTTCCAGCGCCTGCATCTTGTCCGGCTGCAGCGCCAGCACACGCTGGTACAGCGGCAAGGCCGCGTCGGCCGCATCATCCAGACGGCCCTGCGCCTGCGCGGCCTCGGCCTGCTGCAACAGCTGCTCGATGCCGTCATGCCCGCGCACCGCCTGCTGCAGCCTGGCCGCGAGCAGATCAATCTCGGCGGAAGGTGCCTGCAGTTGCCGCGCCAGCGCCAGGCTGGCCGCAGCCGCCTCGCGATCGCCTGCCGCCAACTGTGCGCGCGCCTGTGCAAGCGCTGCCTGCGCGGTCTGCACCAGCGCGTTGCGCACATCGCTGCGGTCCGGGTCCAGCGCGGCGGCGGCTTCAAACAGTTCACGTGCCCCGCGCCCGTCGGCGGCGCTCAAACGCCCCTCGCGCAGCGCCTGGCGGCCGTCATCGAGCAGTTGCTGGATCTTGGTTTCCGGCCACAACCAGTCGGCCAGCGGCTGCCGGAACAACGCCAATAGCAGTGCCAAGGCGGCTACGCCGATGGCGATCGAACGCCAGGCACGCGGGCTGTTCCAGCCACGCGCCACCCACCAGCGCCCGTACAGCCGCAGCTTGTCGCCGAATGTCTCCAATCCCTGTTGGCCGCGCTGACGCCAGTTCTCCATGCGCCAAGCTTACCTATCCCAGCCTTCGCGCATCGTCTACGCCGGGCAAGGCATCAAGTTTTCCAAGCAGGGTGGACAGCTGGCCGTAGTCACTCACCTTCAAGCGCAGGCGCAGTTGGATGCGTCCGCTCTCGCGCAGGTTGTCGCTGTTGATCTCCAGCACATAGGCATCTTCCTGCGCGATGAGGTTGGTGATGTCCTTCAACAGCCAGCGGCGGTCAACCGCGCGCACCATCACATCCACCTCATAGCCGGTGCCGGTACGTCCCCATTCCACCGGCAATACCCGTTCCGGATGGGCGGCCGACAAGCGCGCCAGCGACGCGCAGTCCATGCGATGCACGGTGACACCACGGGTGCGGGTGAGATAGCCGGTGATCGGCTCACCGGCCACCGGCTGGCAGCAACGCGCCAACTGCACCAGCAGGTTGCCCACGCCCTGCACGGTGAAATCGGACTTGCCGAGGCTACCGCGGCGCGCAGTCGGCCTTGGCAGTACCGGTGCTGCCGGTTGCGAGGCGGCTTTTTCGGCCTCCAGCAGCGCGCGGCTGACCTGGTTGGGCCCGGTATCGCCCAGCGCAACCTGGATGTACAGATCGTCGATACTGTCGGCGTGGAACTTGCGTGCCGCCACCATCAGGTCCGAATGCTGCAGGCCCAATCGCTTCAGTTCACGGTCCAACAGCTCGCGGCCGGCCTGCACGTTGCGGGCACGATCGAGCTTGTGGAACCAGTTGCGGACCTTCTCGCGCGAACGCCCGCTGGCCAGGAAACCATTGGACACCAGCAGCCAGTCGCGCCGGGGGTCAGCTTCCTTGCCGGTAAGGATCTCGACGCGGTCGCCGCTGCGCAGGCGGTAGGTCAGCGGCACGATCCGGCCGTTGATCTTGGCCCCGCGGCAACGGTGCCCGACCATGGTGTGCACGTGGTAGGCGAAATCCAGCGGTGTGGCGCCCGCCGGCAGGTCCATCACCTCGCCTTTGGGGCTGAGCGCATAGACCCGGTCCTCGATCAGCTCGGCATCCAGCGCGCCGGCCAGATCATCCGCACTGCCGTGCTCCTGGGCCTGCTCCAGCAGCTGCCGCATCCAGGTGATCTTGCGATCGAAGGCCTTCTCCGCGCCCTTGCCGCCCTCCTTGTACTTCCAGTGCGCGGCCACGCCCAGTTCGGCCTGCGCATGCATTTCGTGGGTGCGGATCTGCACTTCGATGGTGCGACCTTCCGGGCCGATCACCGCGGTATGCAGCGACCGATAGTCATTGGCCTTGGGGCGCGCGATGTAATCGTCGAACTCGCTGGGAATCGGCGTCCACAGCGCATGCACCACGCCGAGCGTGGCGTAGCAGGCACCAACGTCATCGACCATCACCCGCACCGCGCGCAGGTCATACAGCTGCTCGAAGGCCAGCTGCTTCTTCTGCATTTTCCGCCAGATGCTGTAGATGTGCTTGGGCCGGCCGCTGACTTCAGCACCGATGCCCTGCTCGGCCAGGGCAGCCGACAGTTTCTTCTTCACCGCCTCGACATAGCGCTCACGGGCGATACGGGTTTCGTCCACCTCGCGGGCGATATGGCGGTAGGTGTCCGGTTCGAGGAAGCGGAATGCCAGATCCTCCAGCTCCCACTTCAACTGCCAGATACCCAGCCGGTTGGCCAACGGCGCGTGGATATCGCGGGTCAGCTGGGCCAGCGCACGACGCTCCTCGGCCGGCAGTTTGTCGGCCGCACGCATGCAGGCCAACTGCCGGGACAGCAGGATGGGCACCACCCGCAGGTCATGGATGATCGCCAGCAGCAGCCGGCGCAGGCCTTCGCTGTTGCGGCCGGCTTCGCGCCCGGCATGCAGCGCCCACACCTGGTCCGCAGCCTCCTGCCCGTCCAGCAGCCCGGTCACCGCCGTGGTACTTGGCCCCAGCGGCAGCTCGGCCACGCGCGCGCGCAACCCAGGCAAATCAAACAGCAGGGCGGCGACGATCACACTTTCGTCGGCGGACAGCAGCGCCAGCGAGTCCAGGGTATCGGCAAGTACCGGCCAGGACAGGCGCGGCGACACATCCGTGTCCGCTTGCTGCCAGCAGGCCAGCAAGGCCTGGCGCAGCGGCTCGGACAGGGCACGGGTTGAGGCGCGCTGCAGCAGCGCTTCCAGGCCGGGGGTGGGGGAACTGTTCACAGCATTCAATTACGGTCGGATGCCCCTACACTAGCGCCCACCCTCTCTGGGAACAATGTTCATGAAGCTGCCCCGCCTTGCTGTCCTGCTTGCCGCCACCGCTCTGTCGTCGTACCCATTCACCGATGCACACGCCCAGCGCGTGGTGCAGGGGGATCTGCAACAGCAGATGTCCGCTGCCGAATTCGACGCCGCCGGCTTGAACAAGCTCAGCCCCGAGGAGCTGGTCACGCTCAACAACTGGTTGCAGGGCAAGGTGGCACAGGCTGCCAGTGTCGCCGTGGAACAGGCGCGCGAAGAAGGCCGCCAGGAAGTGATCGTCAAGAACCGCGGCTTTTTCGATTTCGGTTCCAAGGACCCCATCCAGGCAAACCTGGAAGGTGAGTTCCGTGGCTTCGGCAAGGGCCGTCAGTACACCCTGGACAACGGCCAGGTCTGGGAACAGACCGATGATGCGCGTGCCGGCGGCGTGCACAAGCAAAGCCCGATGGTGCGTATCACCCCCGGCCTGATGAACGTGTGGTATCTACAGATCGATGGCCTCAACACCCGCGCCAAGGTCCGGCGCACCAAGTAAGCGCTCCTGCCCCGCCCCGGCCGCATCTGCCTGGGCAGGTATTTCCATGTTCTCCACTCTGTGAGCCTGCCTTCGCCATGCGTGTATTCGTTCTGACCCTGCTGTTGCTGCTACTGCCTGCCAGCGCGGCGGCCCAGGTGTACAAATGCAAAGGCAAATCCGGCGAAACCGTGTATTCCGAGCATCCCTGCGATGCCCGCGCCGAACCGATGAAGCTGCGTGAATCACCGGTTCCAGCCCCGGCGCCATCGCAACAGATGGCCATCGAGGGTGAGCATCAAGGCGAGAATGAGGCGGCACCAGCGCCAGCCGACAGCAGGGAGCTGGCAGAAGCCCGCGAAGCCGAGCGCAGCTGCATCAGTACCGCCACTGCGTCCATCTATGGCTCATCCAATGATCGTGTCGGCACCCTGCAGCAGCAGATGGGCGTGCTCAGCGAACAGCTCGCTGCAGCCGAGGACGCGCAACGCAGCAAGGCCTTGCGGGAACGGATGGCAACCTTCCGTCAGGCCATCAGCCGCGAACATGCCAGCGCCCACGCGCAGATGAATACCGCCCGTCGCGCCTGCGTCCAGCAGCACCGTCCGGGAGCGGCGGCCGCGCGCTGAACGCAGCCGCGCTCAGCTGCGCAGTGCTGCCACCCGCTGCGCCAGCTTCTTGGCCGAGATACCGGAACGGAAGCCCAGCTCCTGGGCGAACAGCGATACCCGCAACTCCTCGATGTCCCAGCGCAGGGCCGCCCATTGCGGGCGCTGCGCCAGTCCCTGCATACGCGCTTCCTGCAATGCATCAACGAAGGGTTTGAGCTCCAGCATGCGTGCCTGGTCACGCGGTGGATCGCGCTTGGCGCGTTCGGCACGCAGGATCATCGCCTTGAGGTAACGCGGGAACTGCGCCAGCGCATCGGCTGGCGTCTCGCGCAGGAAGCCCGCATGCACCAGACCGGCCAGCTGCGCCTGCATGTCGTCCAGGTTGCCGCGTGCCCAGCCCATCAACGGTGACTCCAGCTGTGGCTTCAACTCACCGGTCAGACCGAGGATGCTTTCGGCCAGCTTGAGCCGCTCCATCGCTTCGCCGAACAGGCGCTTGCCAGCGTCGGCACAGCGCTGCTGGAAGGCTTCCGGTGTGCGTATCGCTTCCAAGCCATCGGCCAACACCGCGTTTACCGCCGCATCGACCAGATCGCCACGCAGCCGCTCCTGCGACTCGATGGACGCATACAGCAAGCCCGTCTTGGGCGACACAGGCAGCTGTTTGCGTGCCTGCTTGAGCTTGTCGGCCAAGGCGATCTCCAGCAGGCGGCGGACGCCTTGCGGATGCGCAAGCGCAGCTTCACTCTTGTCGGCGAAGATGCGCAGCGCAGCGGCCTCGCCGGTATCGACCAGCGCAGGGTAGGCTGGCACCCCAGCTTCACCTGGAACCTGCTCGGGAATGGCAGTGGTTGGAAAATCGCGCAGCCCCTCGGCAGCCAGTGCCGCGCCTGCACGTGCAGCAAACGCGTTACCAGCGCGCTCGCCGAAGCGGGCACGCAGTGCATCCAGGTCACGTGACATGGCGAGCAGCTTCATCCCGTCCTTCTCGCCAGCGCCAGCCGATTTGCCGCGTGTTGCGCTACCAGATGCTGCTTCAAACAAACGCAGGTTCATGCGCAGGTGCGGATCCAATGCGTCCACATCAAAGTCCGTCGCAGCAACCATCGCCCCGGTAGCCTTGGACAGGAAGCGCGCCAGCTCACCACGGATGTCGTCAGCCGACGGCTGCGCCCAGGCTTCCGCAAACGCACGGCCAAAGTCCGGCGCCGGCACATAGTTGCGGCGCATCACCTTGGGCAGGCTGCGGATCAGGGCCGAGGCCTTGTCGGCGACAAAGCCGGGGGCAAGCCATGACAGTCGCGCCGGGTCCAGCGCATTGAGCAGGTGCAACGGCACGTCGAGGGTGACGCCATCCTGCTCGCTGCCTGGCTCGAAGCGGTAGTGCATTGCCAGGCGCGCATCGCCCAGCGGGAAATACTTCGGGTAACGATCCTGCTCACTGCCCTCGCCCGGCAACAAATCGGTCAGCGACCAGTGCAGGCTGCGGCGTTGTTCCGGTGGCAAGGCTTTCCACCAGCCATCGAGCAGATTGGCCGAATGGATATGCGACGGCACCCGGTCCAGATACCAGCGCGCCTGCCAATCCTCATCGGCAACGATACCGGCGCGGCGCAGCTTGGCTTCCTCTTCGCGCGCCTGCTCCAGCAGCTTCATGTTGTCGGCGACAAAACCGGCGCGGGTGTTGATTTCCCCGGTTACCAGCGCCTGCCGCACGAAGATGTCGTGTGCTTCGCCGGGATTGATCCTGCCGTAATGCACCGGCTTTTTCGGTGCCAGCACCAGCCCGAACAGGCTGATCTGCTCGGAGGCGAGCACCTGGCCCTGGGCACGTGACCAATGCGGATCGAAGTGCTTGCGCGCCAGCAGATGCGGCAACTCGGCAATCACCCAATCCGGCTCGATCGAGGCATTGGTCATGCCCCAGACGCGCGCCGTATCCAACAACGTGGCACTGAGCACCCACGGCGGCGGCCGCTTGGCCAGGGCCGAACCCGGGAACAGATGGAAACGGCGCTGGCGCGGCGCCTGGAAGTCGCCTTTGTCGGTGCGATGACCAATCTGGGTTGGCAGGCCTGCCAGCACTGCACGATGCAGCGTTTGATAGGCCGCTATGCGTACCTTGTCCGGGATGGAGTTAAGACCGGCTTTAAAACCGGGGTCAGAGTCGGGTTTTCCGACAGTTTTTTACCACCGGGGATGGGTGAGTGGGGAAGCCCCCTCAGACCCCCGGTTTTAACCCGGGTTACCCA
>NZ_JBXFWF010000014.1:0-70450 GCF_056854515.1 Stenotrophomonas sp. STEN063 | reverse complement strand
GCCATGCTCGGCAGGGGCATTACCGGGAACGCCTCTGCCGAGCATGGCTCGGCACTACAGGTAAGCTGATGCCGAGCATGGCTCGGCACCACAGGTGATGCATCAGGACTTCATGCGTTCCCAGAAGCCCTTTACGCCGTCGATGAAGGTCGCTGACTTCGGCGAGTGCTTGCGCGCTTCTTCGCCGATGAACGTGGCTTCAAACTGCTCCAGCAGCTTGCGCTGCTCGGCCGTCAGGTTGACTGGGGTTTCCACCACGACGCGGCAGTACAGGTCGCCTTCGGTACGGCTGCGCACCGACTTGACGCCCTTGCCACGCAGACGGAACAGCTTGCCGGTCTGGGTCTCGGCGGGAATGCGGATTTCCGCTTCGCCACCCAGGGTTGCGACGCGGATCGCATCACCCAGCGCTGCCTGCGAGATACGCACCGGCACTTCGCAGTGCAGGTCGTCGCCATCGCGGGTGAAGATCGCATGCTCACGCACGCGCACTTCCACGTACAGGTCGCCCGCCGGCGCACCGGCCGGGCCGGCCTCGCCTTCGCCCTGCAGGCGGATGCGGTCGCCGGTATCAACGCCTGCCGGCACCTTGACCGACAACACCTTGTCTTCTTCGACACGGCCGTTGCCGTGGCAGGTCTTGCACGGCTTGCTGATGATCTGACCGCGACCATCGCAGTTATGGCAGGCCTGCTGCATGGCGAAGATGCCACGCTGCACGCGCACTTGACCACGGCCACCGCAGACATTGCAGGTCTCGACCTTGCGGTCTTCCGAGCCGCTGCCGTCGCAATCGCCGCACTCGGCCAGGGTCGGGATCTCGATGCGGCGCTCAACGCCGGCCACCGCTTCTTCCAGGTCCAGCTCCATCACGTAGCCGATGTCGGCACCGCGACGCGGCTGACGCGGACCGCCGCCACCTCCGCCAAAAATATTGCCGAAGATGTCGCCGAAAATATCATTCATGTCCGGACCACCCGGACCACCGCCGCCACCGCCCATGCCGTGTTCGAACGCAGCGTGGCCGTGGGCGTCATACATGCGCCGCTTATTGCCGTCGGACAGGGTTTCGTACGCCTCCTTGCACTCCTTGAAGGCAGCTTCAGCGGCAGCGTCGCCCGGGTTGCGATCCGGGTGGTGCTTCATCGCGCAACGGCGATAGGCCTTCTTCAACTCTTCATCGGTGGCGGTGCGGGCTACGCCCAGTACTTCGTAATAATCGCGTTTCATCGGCACATGAGGTTCTGTAATCGGGGTTGGGAATCAGGGACGGAAAGCCTGGTATTGCAGATACCGGAAGGGGATCCGGAAGCCGGAACAGTAGTTCCGGATCCCGAATCCCCAGGTACAACGCCGGCCTTGCTTACTTCTTGTCGTCCTTGACTTCGGTGAACTCGGCGTCCACCACATCGTCATTGGACTGGGCACCAGCGTCGCCGCCCGGAGCCGGACCGCCCTGCTCACCAGCCGAAGCGGCGGCAAACAGCGCCTGGCCGGCTTCTTCCAGCGACTTCGACTTGGCTTCGATCTGTGCCTTGTCGTCGCCCTTCATTGCGGTTTCCAGATCGGCCAGTGCGGCTTCAACCTTGCCGATCACGTCGCCGCCAACCTTGCTGCCATGCTCGGTGATGGCGCTGCGGGTGGCGTGGATCAGACCGTCAGCCTGGTTGCGGGCCTGCACCAGCTCCTGGAACTTCTTGTCTTCTTCACGGTTGGCTTCCGCGTCGGCGACCATGCGTGCGATCTCTTCCTCGGACAGACCCGAACCGGCCTTGATCTCGACCTTCTGTTCCTTGTTGGTCTTCTTGTCCTTGGCAGACACGTGCAGGATGCCGTTGGCGTCGATGTCGAAGGACACCTCGACCTGCGGCATGCCACGCGGTGCCGGCTCGATGCCGGACAGGTCGAACTTGGCCAGCGACTTGTTGTAACGGGCCTGCTCGCGCTCACCCTGCAGCACGTGCACGGTCACGGCCGACTGGTTGTCCTCGGCGGTCGAGAAGGTCTGCGAGGCCTTGGTCGGGATGGTGGTGTTCTTCTCGATGATCTTGGTGAACACGCCACCCATGGTCTCGATACCCAGCGACAGCGGGGTCACGTCCAGCAGCAGCACGTCCTTGACGTCGCCGCCCAGCACGCCGCCCTGGATCGCAGCACCCAGTGCCACGGCTTCGTCCGGGTTGACGTCCTTGCGCGGTTCCTTGCCGAAGAACTCGGTAACAGCCTGCTGCACCTTCGGCATGCGGGTCTGGCCACCGACCAGGATCACTTCGCTGATGTCGCTCGAACGCAGGCCTGCGTCATTCAACGCAACGCGGCACGGCTCGATCGACTTCTTGATCAGCTCTTCGACCAGGCTTTCCAGCTTGGCGCGGGTCAGCTTGATGTTCAGGTGCTTCGGACCGGAAGCGTCTGCAGTGACGTACGGCAGGTTCACTTCGGTCTGCTGCGCGGACGACAGCTCGATCTTGGCGCGCTCGGCAGCGTCCTTCAGGCGCTGCAGGGCCAACGGATCCTTGCGCAGGTCGATGCCCTGGTCCTTCTGGAACTCTTCAACCAGGTATTCGATGACGCGGTTGTCGAAGTCTTCGCCGCCCAGGAAGGTGTCACCGTTGGTGGCCAACACTTCGAACTGCTTCTCGCCGTCGACGTTGGCGATCTCGATGATCGACACGTCGAAGGTGCCGCCGCCCAGGTCGTACACAACGATCTTGCGATCCTTGTTGTCACCCTTGTCCAGGCCGTAGGCCAGGGCAGCCGCGGTCGGCTCGTTGATGATGCGCTTGACGTCCAGACCGGCGATGCGGCCTGCGTCCTTGGTGGCCTGGCGCTGGCTGTCGTTGAAGTAGGCCGGCACGGTGATGACCGCTTCGGTGACCTTTTCACCGAGGAAGTCCTCGGCAGTCTTCTTCATCTTCTCCAGCACGCGGGCAGAGATTTCCTGCGGTGCCATCTTCTTGGCATCGCTGGTCTGTACCCATGCGTCGCCGTTGTCATGCGCCAGGATGGCGTACGGCACGTGGGCGATGTCCTTCTGCACTTCGGCGTCGGTGAACTTGCGGCCGATCAGGCGCTTCACCGCGTAGAAGGTGTTCTTCGGGTTGGTGACGGCCTGACGCTTGGCCGAGGCACCCACCAGCACTTCGCCGTCCTTGGTGTAGGCGACGATGGAGGGCGTGGTGCGATCGCCTTCCGAGTTTTCAATGACGCGGGCCTTGCCGCCGTCCATGATCGCCACGCACGAGTTGGTGGTGCCGAGGTCGATACCAATGATCTTGCCCATGGGGGACTCCTGAGTATTCGTTTTGCCGGCAGCCGCCGGGGATGAATGGGATATGGGGAAGGACCTGATGACATTCAAGTCACTCCCGGAACACTGTTTGCCGACGGCCGCGCCGGATTTAGGCAGCGGCCAGCCAGCGCGGCCGATCAGTCGGCCTGGGCCACCACAACCAGCGCCGGCCGCAGCAGGCGCTCGTTGAGCAGGTAGCCCTTCTGGAACACGGTCACTACCGCGCCCGGGGCCACGCCGGCCGGTGCCGGCACCTGGCTGATGGCCTGGTGATGCTCCGGATTGAAGGCCTGGCCAGCCGGGTCCAGCAGGACCAGACCGTTATCAGCGGCTACTTTGAGCAGCTGCTTGTAGGTCAGTTCCATACCTTCGCGCAGCGGATTGGGCTCGCTGCCAGCAGCAGCCAGGCCTGCATCGAGGCTGTCGAACACCGGCAGCAGGTCGCCAAGCAGCTTCTCGTTGGCGAACTTGCGGGCCTGGTCGATGTCACGGGCCACGCGCTTGCGCTGGTTCTCCAGGTCGGCGCGTTCGCGCAGCGATTCGGCCTTGACCTGCTCCAGCTCGGCACGCAGCGCCTCGATCTGGTCGTGCTGCGCGTCGTCACCGCCCATGGCGGCGTTCTCGGGGTCGAATTCAGTGTGCTCTTGGTTCATTTCCGGTTCCTTGGCGGATGTTCTGCCGCCTACCCCGACCCGTATGTGGGCTGTACCGAGAGTTTCAAGGCTCCGGCTCACTCCATGAGACGCTTTGTTCCTAATCTGTGCCGGTCACCGTCTGTCCTACATTGACCTATCCAGCCCGCATGCTAGTTTTGCGCGGCCCCTAGACCTGCCCGCCATGCTCAGACATCTATCGATCAAGGATTTTGCCGTTGTCCGCGCCACCGAACTCGAGTTCGGGCCAGGCATGACTGTTGTTTCCGGCGAGACCGGCGCCGGCAAGTCATTGATGGTGGACGCATTGGGCTTCCTTTCCGGCCTGCGCGCCGACTCCGGCGTGGTACGCCACGGCGCCAGCCGCGCCGAGCTGTCAGCCGAGTTCAGCCTGGACGACGACGCCCCGGCACGCAGCTGGCTGTGCGACAACGAGCTGGACGACGAGGAGCAATGCCAGTTGCGGCGGGTGATCCGCGCCGACGGCGGCTCCCGCGCCTTCATCAACGGCCGCCCGGTGCCGGTGTCGCAACTATCTGAACTGGCCGGCTTCCTGGTCGAGATCCACGGCCAGCACGACCAACAAGCGCTGCTGTCGCGCCCCAGCCAGCTGGCCCTGCTCGATGCCTTCGCCCGCAACGAGGCCGAACGCACTGCCGTGCGCGGCGCCTCCACCCAATGGCAGGCACTGCTGGACGAGCGCGATGCGCTGTCCCAGCAAGGCGACGTCTCCGACCGGATCGGCTTTCTCGAGCACCAGCTCGGTGAGCTGCAGCGCGAAGACCTGGAGCCGGCAGCCATCGCGGCGCTTGGCGCCAGCCACCGCCGCCAGGCCCATTCCACCGCATTGATCGAAGCCTGCCAGCGTGCCGGCGGCCTGCTCAATGGCGACGAGGACGGCCCTTCCCTGCTCTCGCTGCTGCAGCAGGTGCGCAACGAGCTGGGCCGCGTCAGCCAGCACGACGCCCGCCTGGGCGAGGTCGATGCCATGCTCGATGCCGCCGGCATTCAGCTGCACGAGGCACTGGCCCAGCTCGACCGGGTGCAGGACGACCTGGACAGCGACCCGGAAGCCTTCGAGGACATCGAGCGTCGGCTGAGCCGCCTGCACGATCTGGCCCGCAAGCACCGCGTGCCAATGGAAGAACTCGCCGCCACCCGCGACCGCCTCGAAGCCGAGCTGGAGCAGCTGCGCGGCGCCGACGAGCGCCTGGCCAAGCTGGCCGGCGAGATCGACAAGGCCACCGCTCGCTGGCAAGCCGTGGCGGCCACCCTTTCCAGCAGCCGCCAGACCGCTGCCACCTCACTGTCCGACACCACCACCGCGCTGATCGGCGAGCTGGGCATGGGCGGCGGCCAGTTCCTGATCGAGCTGGAACCCCAGGCACAGTTGCGCCCGGACCCGAATGGCGCCGAGCGGGTCGAGTTCCTGGTCGCCGCCAACGCCGGCCAGCCAGCCCGCGCCCTGCGCAAGGTCGCCTCTGGCGGTGAGTTGTCGCGCATCTCGCTGGCCATCGAAGTCGCCGCACTGGGCCTGGACGCCGTGCCAACCATGGTTTTCGACGAAGTGGACTCCGGCATCGGCGGCGCCATCGCCGACATCGTCGGCAAGAAGCTGCGCGCCCTGGGCGAGCGTCGTCAGGTCCTGTGCGTGACCCATCTGCCGCAGGTCGCCTCCAAGGGCCACAGCCATTACCGGGTCAGCAAGGCACCGGTGGAAGGCATGACCCAGAGCGCGGTTGAGCTGCTGGATGCCAAGGGCCGCGAGGAAGAGCTGGCACGCATGCTGGGCGGGGCGGAGGTCAGCAAGGAGGCGCGGGCCGCCGCGCGCAAGTTGCTGACGGAGGCCTGATAGCGGGAAGCCCGGGCTTTGGGCTTTGGGCTTGGCTTGAGGCTTTGGCTTGAGGCTTGAGGCTTTGGCTTGGGCTTGGGCTCTGGCTTTTGGCTCTGGTTCTGAAGCCCCTCTCCCGCCTGCGGGAGAGGGGTTGGGGTGAGGGCAGCTCTTGGCTCTTAAGGCTCCGCTCCAAAAACACCCCTCCCCAACCCTCCCCCTCGCTGCACGAAAGGGAGGGAGCAAATCTCAAAGCGGAAGCACCGCCCGCTGACGCCTGACCGGCGAGGCCCCTGCCGAGCATGGCTCGGCACTACATCCAAGCCCCTTGCCTGCGGTGAGCGGGGAGCACAAACAAAAACACCGGCCATTGGCCGGTGTTCTCAATTCAGCAGCAACAGCCCAGAGGCTGCGCCGCCAACGCCTTATTTACGCTTCTTGCGCACATAGAGCACCAAGGAGTGCTCCTCCAGCTCGAAACCGTGTTCCGCAGCGATCTTCCGCTGCAGCTCCTCGATTTCCGGGCTTTCGAACTCGATGATCTTGCCCGAGTCCACATCGACCATGTGGTCGTGGTGGCCGCCGCGGTCCAGCTCGTAAACCGCCTGGCCGCCTTCAAAATTGTGCTTGAGGACCAGTCCGGCCGCCTCGAACTGGGTCAGCACACGGTAAACCGTGGCCAGCCCGATCTCATCACCGCAATCAAGCAACTGGCGGTAGATGTCTTCGGCGGTAAGGTGGTGGTGTTGGGGGGTGTTCTGTTCAAGCAGGGCAAGGATGCGCATCCGCGGATGCGTTACCTTCAAGCCGACTTTGCGCAGGTCATTGGATTCCATAGCCATCGTGTTCATTGGCGGTTTAACGCCAGTTATCTCCGGTCAGATCGCGCTGGGTGCCGGGGAGTGTATCATCGACCTGATTTCCTCAACCGCCCTACCTAATGCGCAACCTACTGTTGATCGCCGTTGTCGCCCTGTCCACTACTGGCTGCGGCATCATCTACAAGCAGCCCATCTATCAGGGCAACCTGATCCGTGAACAGTCCGTTGCGCAGCTGCAGGCCGGCCAGAGCAAGCAGCAGGTCAACGCGCTGCTGGGCACGCCGTCCATTGCCGACCCCTTCCATGCCCAGCGCTGGGACTACACCGCCAGCCAGCGTGTGAACCGCTTGGGCAAGACCGAGGTGAAGAACTTCACCGTGTTCTTCGAGAACGACCTGGTCACCCGCTGGGAAGGTGAGTATTTCCCGACCCAGGATGCCGATCTGGCCCGTAACAGCGTGCGTCAATTCGGCCGCAACCTGGCCAAGGACAAGAAGAAGGGCCGCTGATCCAGCGCCCCCCTTCGCAGGGTCAATCGCCGCCGCGCGCCCGCCGGCGGCGATTTTCTTTGGGGTCGGCCAGCAAGGGGCGTAGCAGCTCCACCCGGTCACCGTCCTGCAGCAACTGCTGCGAACGCGCCAGCACGCCGTGCACCGCCATTGCCGCCGCCTCGGCAGCGCCATCCAGCGCCGCCTCGGCCACCGCATCAGCGACCGTGCAGCCCTCTGGCAGCTCAAGCTGTCGCAGCTGGTAACGGTCCGGCCAGGCCAGCACTACCTCTACACGCATCGCTCAGAGTTCCTGATCGGCCACGCGCACGAAATCGTTGACCATGCGATCGGCCAGGCCCTGGAAGCCCAACGCCAGGGCCGGCCCGAGCAGGCGCGAGGTCGGCTCGAACTCCAGCTCCAGGCTGACCTTGCAGGCGCTTTCGGACAGGGCGTGGAACTCCCAGCGGCCGTGCAGGCGCTTGAACGGGCCTTCGCGCAGCTTCATATCGATGCTGTGCGGGCGCTGCAAGGTGTTTTCGGTCATGAACCAGGTACGGAACGAACCCAGCCCCAGATCCAGCCGGGCAACCAGCCGCTCCTCGCCCTGCTCCAGGATTTCCGCTTTGTCACACCAGCGGAACCGGCCAGGATAGGCGGCGACATCATTGACCAGGTTGAACATGCGCTCGGCGGAGTGTTCGACCAGCGCGCTGCGACGAATGGTAGTCATGGCAATACAGAAAGTGTTCGGGGAGCCCCCGAATCGGAGACAATACGGAAATGAGCACGAAACACAGCAAGGATAAAGCAAAGAACGGGACGGCCGACAAAACCATCTCGTTGAACAAGCGCGCGCGCCACGAGTACCACCTGGAAGAACGGGTCGAAGCGGGCCTGGTGCTGCAGGGCTGGGAGGTCAAGGCCATCCGCGCCGGTCGCGGCAACATGACCGACGCCTACGCCTATGTGAAGGATGGCGAGATCTACCTGATCGGCGCGCAGATCACGCCGTTGATCCAGGCCTCCACCCACACCATTCCGGAAGACCGCCGCCAGCGCAAACTGCTGCTGCACCGTCGCGAGATCGACAAGCTGATCGGCCGGGTCGAACGCGATGGCTACACGCTGGTGCCAACTGCGATGTACTGGAGCAAGAACAAGATCAAGCTCGAGATCGCACTGGCCAAGGGCAAGCAGAACCACGACAAGCGCGACACCGCCAAGGAACGTGACTGGGCCCGCGAAAAGCAGCGCGCGATGCGTGCGCATAACCGCAACGCCTGATGTCGACACGGCGCGCTGTGCAGGTCGCCAGCGCGCCGGATGTGCAGGCGCTGTGCGCACGGTTGCTGGCCTTCAATCGCAAGGCCAGCGGCAATAGCTTCGATGAGCTGCCAGTGCAACTGGCCAGCCATGACCGGGACGGAAACCTGCGCGGCGGACTGCTTGGCGACGTCTGCGCAGGCTGGCTCGCCATCCATGTGCTGTGGGTCGATCCGGAGCTGCGCAGCCAGGGATTGGGCAGCCAGTTGCTGCTGGAAGCCGAACAACAGGCCAAGGCCGCAGGCGCACACAGCGTTGTGCTGGACACCTTCGACTGGCAGGCCGAGGGCTTTTATCTGCGCCACGGCTACGAAGTTTTCGGCCGTCTGCCCGACTTTCCGCCCGGCCACAAGCGCATCTATCTACGCAAGACGCTTTAACCCATCAATATCCGGCGCAGATGGCGTCGCTGGGTTCCGGGTGCCTGCATGGCCGCGTACAGCACGCTCAGGCTGACCACTTCACTCAGCTCAGCAGCTTTGCGGTCATCACCGCCGAGCCACTGCCTTGCCTCCTCGGCAGCTTCCGGCGGCAACACGGTGAGAATCTCGGCATCATCCAGTCCATCAACCTGCAGCTGCAGCGCGCGTGAGAACCGCCATACCCGCGCGGTATGGATCAGCAACTGGGCCAGTCCCAATACCATCGTGACGAACGCAACCCGCTCCACTCCGGCGGCCGCGAGTCCAGACCAAGCCGATTGCAGCACCAGCAACAGCACTACCGCTACCAGATAGACACCAAGCCAGCGCTGACGCACTCGCCGCACCCAACCCAGAAGCCCAGCGCAGAGCAGCAACACCAGCGGTGCGAGCTGCGGCCAACAGCTCCGCCCCAACCACGCCGTGATCGGCACAACAACCACCAGCAACAGATAGAGCGAAGCCGGCGCCAGCGCGCGTCGCCGAAACCCAGCTCCAACTCCACCCGCCAACAATCGCAGGCAGCGCTTCTGCATGACCACTTCCACCGTCGCAAACTTGATGGCAGCCATGGTCCACCGGCAAACGTCGCAGAAAGGTCGGCGCGACGTTAAGCCTCAACTGATGTGTTCAAGTTGATGCGACATCGCAGCCGCACGTAGTCATGAAGATAGTTGACTAGACTGGCGCCCCACCAAGGAGTTCTTTGAAGATGGATCGCTGGTACACCGCAACACTGCTGTCGCTGATCGTTCACCAGATAGATGCCGCCTACTGGCACGAATGGGAGATGTTCCATGTGCCCGGCAGCATACAAGGCTTTCTGGTGTTCAACCTACTGGCAGTGGGCCTGCTGCTCCACGGCTATCGGCAGGTGGTATTGGCTACGCCACAAGCAAGGCGTTATGCCCTGCTCTGCGGCGGCATTGGTGTGCTAACCGCCCTGCTCCACGCCGGCTTTGCCGCAGCAGGCAAAGACCAGTTCGGCCTGCCACTATCCATCGCAACCATCGCCGCCTGCCTGGCAAGTGGTACCGGCCTTTTGCTGAAAGCACGGCAAAACCCCAATTCACGCGGGTGACTGTTGAGGGTTTTCCCTGTAGCATTCGTTTCGTCAGCGAGGCTGTGGTCAGAACATCGTCTACAGCCCTCATGAATCAACGTCTTACCGGGGGTGCACTGGTTTCGACGGGGGTTGTGAAGTCGCTTGGCGCATGCCGAGGGGGTAGCTTTCCTCGTAAATCCAGCTGCAAAACTCTAGTTGCCAACGACGACAACTACGCTCTCGCCGCTTAAGGCGTAAGCCCCGAACCCACTTGTGCCCGTGCTCGTGGATGTAGGGTCATTATCACGGAACCGGCTGTGACGGCTGCCTGTCAGTCACGGCTTAACCAAAACAGGCTGGTCCTGGGGTGCGCTTTGCACACCGTGCTGCCACAGGACGAGACCCAACGGTGAGCTAAGCATGTAGTGCCGGGGATGGAGTGCCTTCGGACGGCGGTTCAATTCCGCCCACCTCCACCATTAGATGGACCGTCAAGGTCCCGATCAGGCCGGAAACCCAGTAGCAGCAGGGGTTTCCGGCCTTTTTGTTTCCGCGTCCACGCGACTGCGGGAGTGCCCTTGGGCATTTGGAAGGAAGCTTCTCGCGCTGTGGCTTCATCCCGGCGCCCCACTTGCCCGCGCTTGAAGGCCTCTTGGCTTCTAGTTCCTGGAAGGGCGGGGCCTGACCAACCGACGACTCTGGACCAACAGCATCTTGCCATAGTCCCAATTTGGGACTATGGTTGCCGCCATGCGAGTCATAGCCCTTTCGACGCTCAAGGCGTTCTGGCAAGACAAACCTGAATATGCCGATGCCGAAGAACCGACGATGGCTTGGTACAAACATGTTGCAGCGGCGGACTGGAGCCAGCCAGCGGAGGTCAAGTCGGATTTCGGCAGTGCAAGCATCCTCAAGGACAGCAGAGTTGTCTTCAACATCGCAGGCAACAAGTACAGGTTGATCGTCTGGATCAACTATCACTATCGAGTCGTATACGTGCGTTTCATTGGTACTCATCCGCAGTACGACGCCATCGACGCTCAAACCATTTGAGGTGATCCATGGATATCAAACCCATTAAAAATGAAGCCGATTACCGCGCAATGCTCGGCGAAATCGACGGCCTGATGATGGCCCTTCCTGACACTCCAGAGGGTGATCGCCTCGATGTCCTCGTCACGCTGGTGCAGGCTTATGAAGCAAAGCACTATGCGATTGAAGCGCCCAATCCTATTGCGGCCATCAAATTCCGCATGGAGCAATCTGGGCTCACGGTAAAGGACCTGGTCTCCAGCATTGGTCAGCCGAACCGGGTATATGAGGTACTGAACGGCAAGCGCGAGCTGACACTCCCAATGATCCGCAAGCTACACAGGAACCTTGGCATTCCCGTAGAGAGCCTTGTCGCAGCCTGACCCCCTTCCCAAGCCTGATTGTCTGCGGCCTCCGCAGGTCGGCGTCTTTCCTTGTGCATGGACAGATGACTGATTGCAGAGCTGGTCGGGGCAGTCGCGCTGATCAATGCCGCCTTCAACCCGCACATGAGGCGCTGATCAGCCCAGGCACTCATCACAGCCTCGCGCCCCTCCCCCATTTACGAGCAGCAATCAAGGCTGTCTTGGCCCGTACCCTGGCTTCATGGCGCGGCCTCATTCCTCGCGGCCTGTCCTGCCCGTCTCGTAGCTCAGGTGGGCACCAGAGCCCGCTCCCGCGTGGCGGAATGTGATGGTCCAGGTTGACGAACCGCGATTCGCCGAAGCCATCAGAACCAATCGCAAGGAGATAGAAGTGGAAATTTCCGTTCGTCCTGCCACTGCTGCTGACATGGAACCCGTCGCCTCGCTCTTTGATCAATACCGGCAGTTCTATGGTCAAATTTCCAATCCCGGCTTGGCCCGGGAGTTCATTGGCGCCCGTCTGCGGGAGGGATCTTCCCTGATCCTGGTTGCGGCTGATTCCACCAGCAGTCTTCTCGGCTTCACCCAACTCTATCCGCTGTTCGATTCCGTTGGTGCTACCAAAAGCTACGTTCTCTACGACCTGTTCGTGTCTCCAGACGCTCGCCGCCTGGGCGTGGCCAGAAAACTGATGGTTGCTGCGGTTTCTGTTGCGAAGGGGCTTGGTGCTGGACGCATTGAGTTGCAGACCGCGAAGGACAACATCCCTGCGCAAAGACTCTATGAAACGCTCGGGTGGGCGCGCGACAACGACTTCTACATCTACGCCATCTCACCGTAAGACAACGCCGATGTTGGCAACACTGGCCAGCCGCCCGGGATCAATCCATCCCCATTACGCTGAGGTCGACATCGACGCCGGCGCCTGGTTGGCGATGCAAGCCCCTTGGGCGCCCTTCCAGCCCCTCGACAACGGCTTTGTCAGATAAATCCTAGGCCAAGTAAGGTGTATCCCTCATTGAGGTAGTGGTATCCCCGACAGCACCATTACAGGCTATTGGCTGGCAGTCATAACAGCAGGTGCTGTATGGACTACGAGAAGTTGCGCGATCACTTCGACGTTCTGGCACAGCAGGTCGTGCAGGACGCTACCGCGCTTGGCGAATACGAGCGCAAACAGAAGCTGCTGGAGATGCACCAGCTTGTCGACCGGATTGTCGAGGTTGTACCGGACGATGACGAGCAGGCCGACGTCCTGTGCAGGCTGGAAGATCTGGTCTACCGCGCCAACAGCGCAATCAATGCCGCCGAGCAGCTTGAGAATCTCAGGAAGAAGTGCGCCCTGGCCTATGGCTGGTCATCGCTGGCGGACTGAGCGTCGCGCTGACCGCTACGGGATTGCGCCAGCTACGGCGCGCGGTCCCAACACCTGCAAAAGCATCCAGGCGCCAACTCCGGCACCATAGCCACCAAGGCCGCCTCCTGGCGCGCACTGGATGCAGCACGGTCAGCTCAACCGTGCTGCCATACCCACCGTCATGGATTACGGCAATGGCAGCCCAACCCGGTTCCCAGCATTCCCCTACCCGACTGATGAAAGCCGTCGCCAGCGTGCTTTTGGCAGCCTGTGTGGCCTGGCCTGCATTCGCCGACGCCGCAGCAGCACCCCAGCGGCAAGCCACCACACCCAAACTCGAAGGCAGCCAACTCACGATGCTGGACGCCGCATTGGCGGGCTTGCCAGCCCAGCGCCCCGGCGTCACCGACATCTATGTGCTCGGCGTGGCCGGCGATGCCGACGAAGACGTGTTCCCCAATGAAGTGGCCTACCTGCGGCAACTGTCCGCAACACGCTGGGGTGCCGAAGGCCGCATGATCAGCCTGGTCAACCAGCCTGCCCTGGGCCATGGCGGCCCGCCGCAGGTTCTGGCTACCGCCGACAGCATCGGCCATGCCCTCAATGGACTCGGGCAGAAGCTGGACCCGGATGAAGACGTGTTGTTCCTCTACCTGACCAGCCACGGCCTGCATGACAACAGCGTCTACCTGCACACCGGCCGCGACCAGGAAGACTACCTGGCACCGGCACAGCTCGCGCGGATACTGGATCAAGCCCAGATCGGCAATGCGGTGATCGTGGTCTCGGCCTGTTTCTCGGGCGCCTTCGTGCCGGCACTGATGTCTCCGCAGCGCATGGTGATCACTGCCGCGCGCAAGGACCGCCCATCCTTTGGCTGCGGCAATACCGATAGCGCCACCTGGTTTGGCCGCGCCTTCCTGGTCGAGGCCCTGAACGCCACCAATGACTTCGCCCACGCCTACACACTGGCTGCAGGCAGCGTCCGCCGCCGCGAAAAGGAGCAAGGCGAGCTCCCCTCCGAACCGCAGTTCAAGACTGGCAAGGCCGTGGCTACCGTGCTCGAACAATGGCGTGCAGGCTTGCCGGACACACCTGCCGTGCCCTATCCCTTCGTTTACCAGCGCCCTTCCGGGGCCAAGACCGTCACACCCAGGAGCAAACCTGTCACCAATAATCGCAAGAACTGATTCCGCCCCACCGGCACTGGATGAAGCCGACCGGGCTACCCATTCAGGAAGGCAAGCGCCGCCGCCCGGCTTCTGCGAAAATATGGCATGACTGACTTCTCTTCCCTGCCGCTGTCGCCGGCACTCGCTCCTGGCATCGACGCGCTGGGCTATACCTCGATGACGCCGGTACAGGCGCTGGCCCTGCCGCCGATCCTGGAAGGCCGCGACGTGATCGCGCAGGCCCCGACCGGCAGCGGCAAGACCGCCGCCTTCGGCCTGGGCCTGCTCAACCGGCTCGACCTGTCCGTCAGCCGCACCCAGGCGCTGGTGCTGTGCCCTACCCGCGAACTGGCCGACCAGGTCGGCAAGCAGCTGCGCAAGCTGGCCACCGGCATCCCCAACCTGAAGCTGCTGATCCTCACCGGCGGCATGCCGCTGGGCCCGCAGCTGGCCTCGCTGGAAGCCCATGACCCGCAGGTCGTGGTCGGCACTCCCGGCCGCGTGCAGGAACTGGCGCGCAAGCGCGCATTGAACCTGGGCCAGGTCCGCAGCTTCGTGCTGGACGAAGCCGACCGCATGCTCGACATGGGCTTCGAGGAGCCGATCCGCGAAATCGCCGGCCGCACCCACAAGGAACGCCAGAGCCTGTTGTTTTCGGCCACCTTCCCGGAAGCGATCCGCGAACTGGCCCGCGCCCTGCTCAACGAGCCGGCCGAAGTCACTGTCGATGGCCAGGCCGAGGCACCGGCCATCCAGCAGCTGTTCTTCGAGACCGAGCCGGCCAACCGCCAGAAGGCACTCGGCGGCTTGCTGCTGAGGTATACGCCGGAATCGGCGGTGGTGTTCTGCAACACCCGCAAGGACGTGGACGAAGTGGCCAACTCGCTGCGCCAGTTCGGCTTCTCGGCGTTGGCGCTGCATGGCGACATGGAACAGCGCGACCGCGACGAAGTGCTGATGCAGTTCTCCAACCGCAGCTGCAACGTACTGGTCGCCAGTGACGTGGCCGCACGCGGTCTGGATGTGGAAGACCTGGCTGCGGTGGTCAACTACGAGCTGCCGACCGACATCGATACCTACCAGCACCGCGTAGGCCGTACTGGCCGTGCCGGTCGCAATGGTCTTGCACTGAGCCTGGTCGCCGGCCGCGAACGCAGCCGCGCCGATGCACTGGAAGCACAGCAGGGCAAGCCGCTGAACTGGCAGAAGACCCCGCTGGCAACCGCGCGTCCGGCTGAGCTGCCACAGGCGGCGATGACCACCCTGCGCATCGATGGCGGCAAGACCGACAAGCTGCGTGCTGGCGACATCCTCGGTGCACTAACCGGCGACGCCGGGCTGTCGGCCAAGACGATCGGCAAGATCGACATCTTCCCGACCCGCTCCTACGTGGCTATTGCCCGTGAGCAGGTAGGCAAGGCCTTGGCACGGCTGGAAGCCGGCAAGATCAAGGGCAAGCGTTTCCGCGTTCGCAAGATGTAAGCAGGTGCCGGCCCAGCCCGGCGCTTGAGCGCGCACATGACCTCCCAGCCGGACACCCGCTCTTCCAGCATTGCGGCGGATACGCACACCACGGCCTTTCCGTGGCGTGCCGTGTCCGCGGGTTGGCTGCTGCTGATCCTGGTCACCCTGCCGGCAGTACAGCTCACCGGCCCCTCCGCTGGCAGTCTGGCTCCCGTCGAGCTGATGCGCTCCCTGCTGTTCCTGCTTGGCATCTACAGCCCCTGGCTGCTGGCAACGCCTGGTCTTTGGCTGCTGTGCGCACGCTGGCCGCTGGGCATGGGCAGCGACGCCCAGGCAGCGGGCAAGCTGCTGACCGCCGGCATCTGCATCATTCCTGCGCTGTCGCTGATGGGCTGGATGTTTGGCTACCACCTCTCGCAGCTGGCGTTGCCCCGCGCGCTGCCCGACAGCTGGCTGCATGCGGTTGTCGCCACCAGCCTGTTCGCGCTCCCAACCTATGTTGCTGTCATCGGCATCGGCCAGGCATTGACCTATATCCGGCGCTATCGTCGCCGTGGCGAGCTGCTGGCGCAGGCGCGCGAGCAAGCCTTGCGGGCACGCCTGAATCACCACTTCCTGTTCAACGCACTCAATGCGATCGGCGCGCTGGGTTATCGCGATGCAGAACGCGCCGACGCTGCCTTGGCGCAGCTGGGTGAGTTGTTGCGCAACCTGCTGCAGAGCGAACCCTTCGTCGCCCTGCGCGAGGAAGTGGCGCAGGCGATGGCCTTCATCGAACTGCAGCGACTGCTGCAGCAACAGCCAGTGCAGGTGCAACTGCAGGCCAGCGCCGATGCTTGGGATGCGCGCGTGCCCAGCCTGCTGCTGCAGCCATTGATCGAGAACGCCGTGCGCTTCGCCAGCACCTCGGACACAGAGGACGCCACGATCAGCCTGCAGTTCGAGTCGCGCGATGATCTGCTTCACCTGCAGATCCGCAACCCGCTTGGCGACGCGACCGCCGGCATGGGGATTGGCCTGCAAGCCAGCCGCGAACGCCTGCAGGCAATCTACGGCGAGCATGCCACGCTGCGCGCACAACGCGACGGTGCGCACTTCCAGGTCAACATCCAGCTGCCGCTTGCCAGCGGCGAGCCCGCCGCATGATCCGCACCCTGCTGATCGACGACGTCGCACTGGCCCGCGAAAAGCTGCGTCATCTGCTGGGCGCGCATGCGGATATCCAGATCGTCGGCGAAGCGCCCAGCATCGCCCAGGCCCGTTCGCTGCTGGCTGCCGAACCGGTAGAGCTGTTGTTGCTGGACATCCAGCTACCCGATGAAGACGGCCTGCAGCTCGCGCGCAGCCTGGCCGCACCTGCACCGGCGATCATCTTCACCACCGCCCATGCAGAACATGCATTGGCCTCCTACGAACTGGGCGCGGTCGACTATCTGCCCAAGCCACTGGATGCCAACCGTCTTGCCGTCGCACTGCACCGGCTGCGCAGGCACCTGGCACGCGAGACCATCAACCCGCTGGCACCGCTATGCATCCGCAACGGCAGCCGCAGCGACTACGTGTCACCGACCGACATCGACTACATCGACAGCGCCGGCCACTATGCCTGCCTGCATGTCGGCAAGCAGGTGCACCTGTTGCGCGAGAGCATTGGCCGGCTCGCCGAGCAGCTGGCGCCGGCCGGCTTCGTGCAGGTACAGCGCGCGGTGATCGTCAATTGCGCACGGGTGCGCTATCTGCTGCCACGCCGCAATGGCGATGCGACGCTGGAACTTCTGGATGGCACACAGCTACCACTGAGCCGGCTGCACCGCGACGCCTTCGAATCGAAGATGGGCAAGGCCGGCTGAGACGCACGGCTCATGCCACGCCCGGCACGGCCTGCGCCATTGGTGGCGTCCACTTGTTCCGTTGCACTTCCAGCAGCGGCAACATCGCGGGCCGCTCCTCGTTCACAACACCCATGCTCAAGCATCTCCTGCTTCCGCTGCTGCTCAGCTGCAGCTCCCTGGCCTTTGCCGCCGAACTGCGCGTACATCCCGTGGACGGTCCAGCCGATCAACCGGTGCAGATCAGCGTTGCCGGACTGCTGCCAAGCCAAGCTGTGAAACTGCAACTTTCCATGCAGGACAGCAGCGGTAATCGATGGTTGGCGCACGCAAACTACCGTGCCGATCACAACGGCATTGCCGATACCGCCACTGCCGGCGCCGAGGCTGGCAGCTACGCAGGTGTCGATGCAATGGGGCTGTTCTGGTCAATGCGGCCAGAGGCAGGTAAGGGCAGACCCACGCCACTGCCGATGCGCAGCGAACCCGACGGCCTGCGCTATACGCCGGTAGCGATGCAACTGGAGGCCTTCGTCGACGGCGAGCGGATCGCTCAGCAGACGTTGTTGCGGCGGATCAACGCGGCCAATGTCGTTGCCACGCCTTTGCAGTTGCAAGGAGTGGTCGGCAATCTCTATCACCCCGCTGGTGCGCTGGACGACGACCGCCGCCATCCTGTCGTGATCACCCTGGGCGGCGCCGAAGGCGGCATCGATACTGCGAATCTGTATGCCGCCTGGTTGGCGTCCAACGGTTTCGTCGCTGTGGCCGTTGCCTATTACCGGATGCCCGGGCTGCCCAAGGATCTGATCCGCGTACCGATCGACCCGGTCAGCAGCACGGTGGATTGGCTGCGCACCCAGCCCTTTGCCGGCAAGGTCGGGGTGATGGGGGGGTCCTGGGGTGGCATCGTGGCGATGGCGGCCGCAGTGCATGATCCGCGCCTGCAGGCAGCGGTGTCATGGGTAGGTAGCCCTGCGCCATTCCGCGGCATCCGCCGTGATGTGCCGCCGGCCGATTTCCGCGCCGTGGACGAGCCCGCATTGCGCGTTGGTGGCCGCGACCTGCCATTCCTGCCCTATGTGGAACGGCTCAACTGGAATCAGCCTGGCGCGCACGCGGCAGCATTGGAGCAGGCGATGCTTCCGATCGAACGCATCAACGGCCCGCTGCTGCTGGTCGCAGGTGGTGACGATCAGCTCGGTGTTTCCGGCGAGATGGCGGCATTGGCGCTGCAACGCCTGAAGCGCCGCAGCGCGCCGCAAGCGGACGCACTGCTGTATTACTCCGACGCCGGTCATCTGATCACGCCCTTCCTGCAGCCCACCACCTTCCGCAGCGACACCGGCCCTCACATCCCGGTTGGCGGCACTGCCGAAGGCTATGCCCGCGCCGACCGGGAAAGCGGCCCAGCAGTACTGGCATTCCTGCGGCAGGCGCTGGCCGAAGGGGACATCCGGCTGACCCGCTGAACCCGCTTCAGGCAGCGCGAGCGCGCAGCGTCACCCGGAATGCCGCGGCAACAACCGCTACGCTGGCTGCCACAAACAGCGCCAGCGCAGTGGCCTCGCCGACGCCACGATGAATCAGCAGCAGGTAAACGCCGATGCAGCTTGCCTGTGCAAACAACGGCCAGGCAATACGGCGTAAACCACCACGGAACACGCGCCGGGCCAACACCGCGCTCAGCAGCCAGCCGCCGGCGAACGCCAGCGGGTCCAGTGCTGGCGAGAATTCATACACATTGCAGATGACGAACCACGCGCTCCAGCCCAGCATCGCCAGCAACAGCGCCAGTCCACCCAACACCCGCAGGGCGCGCATCAGGCAAACACCGCCACGCTCTGGCGGCCGCGCATCACCACCCGGCCCTGCTCATCCCAGGCCTGCATGTCCTGCGACGAATAGCCGTCACCCGCATGCTGGCTAAAGGAACGCAGCAGGAACCATTCGCCCAGCGGCGAAGGATCGAGCAGCTCAACGTTCCAGGTGATCGAACTGATCGGCGCAGCAGCACGGAAACTGGTGAATGCCGCCGGCGGCATCGCATCGCCCATCGCGATCAGGGCTACCGCCGGATCTACCCCGCCGGCATCCCGATGGCGAATCCAGGTCAGCAACTCCGGAATCTCCGCAGCCGACACCGGCATCGCGCCACCGGCAGGACGCATCTGGAAGTTGCGGGTAAAGGCCGGCGCGAACGGCATCGCCGCCATGTCGAAATCACGGTACGCGGCAGGCCCCTGGGCCGGGAGCTCGCCACCGAAATCATGCGCAACCGCACTTTCACGGGCGCGACCGAACACCAATGACAAGCGCGCCGCCAGGGCATCGTCGGAGAACACATCCACGCCGATATTCACCACCGACTTGCCCTCGCGCAGGACCGCCGGCACGAAACGCAGCAGGCCGGCTGCGGGCCCGATGAAGGTCACCTGCATCGCGCGCAATGGCGGCAACACGCCTGCATGGCTTTGCATCGCCGCGGCCACCGCCAGCGCACTGAGCACGCCGCCGTAGGCGGTGCGCCCCTGTCGCCAACTGTCAGGGAGCAGCAGCCCTTGTTCACCATCGAAGGAAGACAGCAGCTCGCTCAACGTCGGCATTCGGGACTCCGCGGATTGGGATGGATCAGGTACTCAGTAAACCAGTGTAGCGGCCAGCGGCAAACCATCAGGCCAGCGCTCACGGCCGCCCAGTCCGTCCAGCTCCACCAACACCGCGCCGCCAACAACCTGCGCCTCAAGCTGCGCAGCCAACTGCAAGGCGGCAAGCAAGGTGCCGCCGGTGGCCAGCACGTCATCGACCAGCAGCACGCGCGCGCCCGGCGGGGTTGCGCCGACGCTGACTTCGATGCGATCGGTGCCGTACTCCAACGCGTATTCCTGTTTCAAAGTCGCACCCGGCAGCTTGCCCGGCTTGCGCACCGGCACGAAGCCCACGCCCAGCTCAAGGGCCAACGCGGTGCCGAGAATGAAGCCGCGCGCCTCCACGCCCAGCACCGCATGCAGGCCAGCGTCGCGCCACGGCTCGGCCATGGCCTGCACGGCGGCACGGAAGCAGGCGCCATCGCCCAGCAGCGGGATGATGTCCTTGAACAGGATGCCGGGCTTGGGGAAATCAGCGATGTCGCGGATCGGGCGCGACCATTCGGGGTAGGCAGGAGAAGTCATATCAGTCATTCGTGGAAAGGTGCTCAGGAGCTGCACGACAGCATCGAGCAGCCGGCGCGGTTGCGCGCCCATTCCGGACGCTTGTCGGCAAAAGCCTCGCGCCCGGGTTGTTCGTCGTAAGGATGCCGCATCACGTCCAGCAAGTCCGTGATTCCAGCCATATCGCCTTGTTCGGCACGGTCGATGGCCTGCTGGGCCAGCCAGTTGCGCAGCACGTACTTTGGATTCGCAGCCTGCATGGCATCAAGGCGCTGTTGCGGCGACTGCCCTGCGCCCTGGACCCGCGCGGCGTAGCGCTGCAGCCAGTCGGTCAGTGCCGGCAGCACCTGCTCGCGGGCAGCCGGCGAGTAGAAGGCCTGCTCCAGCGGGTCAATCTCCGGCGCGTCGATATCAATGGACGCCAAGGCGCGGAACGCCAGCGTCATGTCCATCTCGCCTTCCTGCAGCAGCTGCTGGAACTGCGCCATCAGCTCGGCGTCGCCGTCGCGGAACTCGCCCAGGCCAAGCTTGGCGACCAGATGCGCGCGCTCTTCGGCTTCATAGCGCTGACGGAAGCCATCCAATCCGGCCTGCAGAGGTGCAACCTCGGCAAACAAAGGCGACAACGCCTGCGCCAATCGCACCAGATTCCAGTACGCCACCTGCATCTGCGTGCCAAAGCGGTAGCGGCGGCCCTGGGCATCGGTGGTGTTGGGCGTCCAGTCCGGATCGTAGTCCTCGACCCAGCCGTAAGGGCCGTAATCCAGGGTCAAACCCAGAATGGACATGTTGTCGGTGTTCATCACCCCGTGCACGAAGCCGACCCGCATCCACTGCGCCACCATCACCGCGGTGCGCGTGCAGACCTGCGCGAACCAGTCGGCGTACAGCGCCTCGCCACTGCCCTGCAGTTCGGGGAAATCACGGGCGATGCAGAACTCGACCAGTTGCCGCAGCAGCCCGACATCACCGCGCGCCGACGGCAGCTCGAATGTGCCAAAGCGGATGAACGACGGCGCGACCCGGCACACCACCGCACCGGGTTCGGCCTGCGGATGGCCGTCGTAGAACATGTCACGCATCACCGCCTCGCCGGTGCCGACCAGGCTCAATGCGCGGGTAGTCGGCACACCGAGATGATGCATGGCCTCGGAGCACAGGAACTCGCGCAGTGAAGAGCGCAGCACCGCACGCCCGTCAGCACCGCGCGAATACGGGGTTGGGCCAGCTCCTTTGAGCTGCAGCTCCCAGCGCTTGCCGCCGGCCAGCAACTCCCCCAGGGAGATGGC
The DNA here is from genome assembly GCF_056854515.1 of Stenotrophomonas sp. STEN063. Lineage (NCBI taxonomy): Bacteria > Pseudomonadati > Pseudomonadota > Gammaproteobacteria > Lysobacterales > Lysobacteraceae > Stenotrophomonas > Stenotrophomonas sp. STEN063. Next base: position 48,912 of record NZ_JBXFWF010000014.1, on the reverse strand, counting down.
GCGGCCATCGCCGAGCTGCCCGGCCCAATGGCCGAACTGATGGCCGCCGTAATTGGCGGCCCACGGCTGCATGCCGGCGAACAAGGCATTGCCACCAAAGACCTCGGCAAACTCCGGGCTGGCAATCGTTGTTGGGGCGAAGCCAAGCAGGTCTGCGACCTCAGCCGAGTGCGCCAGCAAGCGCGGTGCAGCCACCGGTGCCGGCATCACGGCCGACCAAGCGGCACCCAGCACCTCGCGGCGACGCGCGCCGGTTTCAGGATCACCGGGCAGCTCGCGCTGGAAGCGGTTATCAAATAGCGGGGGCGTGTCGTTCATCATCTGAAAGTGGGGACTGCCGGGCCATGCTGCAAGCTTGGCCCGTTGTGCTCAACGAGCGCCGCCGATCAGATCCAGCGCGCCGCCACGCTGCTCGGCACGCTGATAGGCCGGCCGTTCGGCGATGCGGGCCAGGAAAGCCTGCAGCTTCGGATAGTCGGTCATGGGACCGGCGCGGACTGCCGCCGCCTGGACCGGGAAACTCATCTGGATATCAGCCGCGCTGAAACGCTCGCCGGCAAACCAGGTGGATTCGCCCAAGGCCTGCTCCATCCAGCCCAGGTGCAGACGCAGCTGCGGACTGATGAAGCTCTTCATCACCTTGTCGACAATGCTGTGGGCAATCGGCTTGGCGAAAAATGGCAGCGGTGCCTTGCGCACTTTCGCGAACACCAGGCTCATCACCAGCGGCGGCATCGCCGAGCCTTCGGCGTAGTGCATCCAGTAGTGATAGTGCAGGCGTTCCGGCGCCTCCACTGGCAGGGGCTGCGGCGACAGGCTGCGCTGCAGGTCATAGCGGTCAGCCAGGTATTCCAGGATGGCCCCGGATTCGGCCAGGATCAGTGCGCCGTCCTGCAGCACCGGAGATTTGCCGAGCGGATGCACCTTGCGCAGTTCCGGCGGCGCCAGCCAGGTCTTGGGGTCACGCTTGTAGCTGACCACGTCGTAGGCCAGGCCCAACTCTTCCAGCATCCACAGCACGCGCTGCGAACGCGATTGTTCCAGATGGTGCACGGTGATCATCGCTGGCTCCAACGTCATTCAATCGACACGAGACAACATCCTAGCCAACACCTGCAGAACGCAGCGTCAGTGCAAGGCGAAGCTCGATGCGAAAACACAAATAAAAACGCCGGAAGCTTTCGCTTCCGGCGTTCCAAGCAACCTTACGGTAGCAAGGGGTCGATTAGACCGCCTGCACCTGGTCAGCCTGCATACCCTTCTGGCCCTGCACGGCGACGAAAGTCACCTTCTGGCCTTCCTGCAGCGACTTGAAGCCGTTGCCCTGGATGGCGCGGAAATGCACGAACAGGTCCGGGCCGCTTTCCGGGGTGATGAAGCCGAAGCCCTTGGCGTCGTTGAACCACTTGACAGTGCCGGTCTGACGATCAGACATGTACTAACTCCTGAAACATAAGTTGAAATAATCGCAGCCACCGGAGATCGGGGCCGAGACTGAGTTGCAGGCGTTGGTAAAGCGGATCGATGAGCCGATCAAGAAGATCAACTGCATCAGGCCACGATTCACGGTGACCCTTGCAAGCACAGTGGGATGGACAATACGCCGCTTTGTTCCAAAAAGCGATAATTACCGTATTCAGAAACCCAATTTGATTCAGTTCGTCTATTAAGTCGCTGAAAACAGTCAATTTTCTGACGATAGCCCGGAACCAGCAAAGTCCGAAAATCCAATAGACTGCGCGGCATGAGCACTGAAGACGTCGTTTCCGCCACCCGTTCAGCCACCCAGATCTGGGTCGATGCCGATGCCTGCCCCGTGGTGATCAAGGAAATCCTGTTCCGCGCCGCCGAACGGGCCAAGGTCGAGACCGTACTGGTCGCCAACCAATGGCTGCGCACCCCGCCCTCGCGCTTCATCCGTGCCATGCAGGTGCCGGGTGGGCCGGATGTTGCCGACGACGCCATTGCCGAGCGGGTGAACCCCGGCGACCTGGTCGTTACCCAGGACATTCCGCTGGCAGCGCGTGTGCTGGAGAAAAAAGCCGTCGCACTGAATCCGCGCGGTGAGCTCTATACCGCCAACACCATCGCCGAGCGGCTATCGGTGCGCAACTTCATGGAAGAACTGCGTGGTGCTGGCGTTCAGACCGGCGGTCCTGCCACCTTGCACGCGCGTGACCGCCAGGCCTTTGCCGCCCAGCTCGACCGCTGGCTCGCGCAACGGCGCTGAAGCTCACACCAGCTCACGCGCACTGCGGAATTCCCGCTGCCGGCCGCTGAGCGGATCAACGAAGGCCAAGCGCCGCGCCAACAGTTGCAGCGGCTGCCGGTAGTCCTCCGGTGCGCGCTCGATTACCTGCGGGTAGAAATCGTCACCGATGATGGGCGCTCCCAGCGCGGCCATGTGCACGCGCAACTGGTGTTTGCGCCCAGTCACCGGCTCCAACGCGTAGCACCACACATCGCCACGCCGCTCGATCACATCCACCCGGCTCAGGGCATTGGCCTCGCCCGCCAGCTCGGCCATGCGAAAGAACGGTTCACCGCGGCCGATACGACTGTTCCGCTGCAGCGGGAACTGCAGCGTCGGCAGGGCCGGGGCCAGGGCCTCATAGCCCTTGTCGATGCGACGCTCGGCGAATAGCCGCTGGTAGGCGGCGCGCGTCTGCGGATTGCAGGAGAACAACACCAATCCCGCAGTGCCACGATCAATCCGGTGCAGCGGCACCAGCTCGCGATTGCCGGTGCTGGCGATCAGTCGCGCGAGCAGGGTCTGCCGCACGAAGCGCCCGGCCGGGGTGACCGGCAGGAAATGCGGCTTGTCGGCCACCAACAGGTGTTCGTCCTGGTGCAGGATCTGCTCGGCGAACGGTATCTCCGGCTCGTCGGCAACCTCACGGAAATACTGGATCTCCTGCCCTGCCCGCCACGGCTGCGCCGGCAGCAGCGGCCGGCCGTCGCTGCCCAGCACCCGCCCGCGCGCAAAACGGCCCAGCCATTGCGCCTGGCTTACCGCCGGGAAGCGGGCGCACAAACCCTCCAACAGGCTTGCCCACGGGCCTGGAGCGAGTTGCAGACGGCTTGGCAGGTCTTGGTCAGGCACGTTGAAACGGGTCCGGTGCGGGGCCAGGCATTATGATGGGCAGTCTTTGTACCCGGTATTCCCATGGCCCTCACCGCCACCATCCGCAAGGCCGAGCTGCAGATCAGCGACATGGACCGCGGTTACTACGCGACCCACAACCTGACCCTGGCCCAGCATCCCTCCGAAACCGACGAGCGCCTGATGGTGCGCCTGCTCGCCTTCGCCCTCAACGCCGAGGACCGGCTGGAATTCGGCAAGGGCCTGAGCAGCGAGGACGAACCGGACCTGTGGCAGCTGGACTACACCGGCGACATCGAGCAGTGGATCGACCTGGGTCACCCGGACGAATCACGCGTGCGCAAGGCCTGCAACCGCAGCCGTCGCGTGCAGATCGTCAACTACGGCGGCAATGCCTCCGACATCTGGTGGCAGAAGCAGGGCAAGCACCTGACCCGTTTCAACAACTTGTCGGTGATCGACCTGCCGTCCGCGTTCGTCGAGCGCTGGGGTGAGCAGGTGCAACGCGCGATGCGCTGGAGCGTGCTGATCCAGGATGGCGAGGTCCAGATCCTCAATGATCACATCCAGCTGGACGTGATCCCGGCCTGGCGCAAGCGCCCGGCGGAGTAAGCAGTAGTGGCTGACAAGGTAATCCGCTGCGACGTACTGGTGATCGGCGCTGGCGCCGCGGGGCTGATGTGCGCGCTCACCGCCGGCCAGCGCGGCCGCATCGTGCAGGTGATCGATCATGCCAACAAGGTTGGCAAGAAGATCCTGATGTCCGGCGGCGGCCGCTGCAACTTCACCAATACCGGCACCACCGCAGCGAACTTCATCTCGAACAACCCGCACTTCTGCAAATCAGCGCTGGCGCGTTATACGCCGGCCGATTTCATCGAGATGGTCGAACGCCACGGCATCGCCTATCACGAGAAGGAGCTGGGCCAGCTGTTCTGCGACATTTCCTCCAAGCAGATCGTGAAGATGCTGCTGGACGAGTGCTCCGACGCCGGCGTGCAGATCCGCACCGATTGCGGCGTGCAGCAGATCGAGCGCGGTGCCGATGGCTTCCATGTGCGAACCGCGCAGGGGCAATTCCACAGCACCTCGGTGGTGATTGCCACCGGCGGACTTTCGATCCCAAGCATGGGCGCCAGCGGCTTCGGCTACGAGGTGGCCCGCAACTTCGGCCATGAGCTGCTGCCGACGCGTGCCGGGCTGGTGCCGCTGACCCTGAGCGGCACCCACCAGGAACGCTTCGCCGAGCTCAGCGGCGTTGCGTTGCCGGTGGAGGCGCGCTGCAACGGTAAGAGCTTCCGTAACTCGATGCTGATCACCCATCGCGGCGTCAGCGGCCCGGCGATCCTGCAGATCTCCTCGTACTGGCAACCGGGTAATGACCTGCGGCTGGACCTGCTGCCCGATCACGATGCAGCCGAATGGCTGCGGCAGATGAAGCGCGAGCGCGGCGCCTCCGAATTGCGCACCGTGCTGTCCGAAGTGATGCCGCGGAGGCTGGCCCTGCGCCTGTGCGAGCAATGGCTGAAGGACAAGCCGATGCGGCAGATGGACGAGCCCGAGCTCAAGGCCGCCGCCAGCCTGCTGTCCGATTTCCCGCTAGTCGCCAGCGGCACCGAGGGCTACCGCACCGCCGAAGTCACCCTGGGCGGCGTGGACACGCGCAAGGTGTCTTCCTCGACGATGGAATCGCAGCTGGTACCCGGCCTGCACTTTGTCGGCGAGGTACTGGACGTGACCGGCTGGCTGGGCGGCTACAACTTCCAATGGGCCTGGGCCTCCGGACGTGCCGCCGGGATGGCGGTGTAAGCGGATTCGGCAGATCGGCAAGCCGGCCACACCGCTGCACACAGCAGCTGCGGGGAGGTGTTGCGTCCGCTGGCGACGACCCCTGGAGGCGGCCTTGGGACTACACTCACGGGAGTACGTCACAGGCAAGCGATCTGCGCATAGACGCCGGCGACGTGCATCGTGTATTAAACCCCGTCCCCCGGGAGTCCTGAATGCAGAACGCCAAAGACATCACCTTGCGCTTGCTGATCGTTGACGACAGTGCCGAGAGCGCCGAGGCCATCGTCAGCACCTTGCGCAACAGCGGCATCGCAGTGCGCCCGTCGCGGCCGCAGAGTGCCGAGGAGCTGAGCCAGGCACTGAGCCAACCCATCGACCTGGTGCTGGCGGCCAACTCTTACGCTATCCCGCAGTTGCTGCTGACCCAGCAGGTCGCGGCCAGCGGCAAGGACATCCCGATGATCCTGCTGACCGACAGCATCGATGCACAGATGCTGCTGGACTCGGCCGCCAACGGCATCCGCGCCATCGCGCTGCGCCAGCAGCCAGACCACCTGTTGTCGGTGGTGCAGACCGAATGGACCGACCTGCAGGCGCGCCGCGGCCTGCGCCGGATCGAGGCGCAGATGCGCGAGACCGAGCGCCGCTGCGACGCACTGATCTCGTCCTCGCGCGATCCCATCGCTTACATCCACGAAGGCATGCACATCCGCGCCAACGAAGCCTATCTGGACATGTTCGGATTCGAGTCGTTCGAGGATGTGGAAGGCATCTCGCTGTTGGACATGGTGGCGCCGCAGCACGTGGAGAACTTCAAGCAGCTGCTCAAATCGCTGAGCAAGGGCGAAGCGCCGCCACCGCAATACGAAGTGCACGCACGTAACCAGGACGGCGACACCTTCCCGGCGACGATGGAATTCACCGCTGCCACCTATGAAGACGAGAGCTGTTTCCAGATCGTGTTCCGTCGCCGCGAGGAGTTTGATCCGGAACTGGCACGCGAAGTCGAAGCGCTGCGCCAGCGCGACCAGGTCACCGGCCTGCTCAACCGCCCGACTTTCATGGTCCAGCTGGAGAAGGCCGTCGCCCAGGTTGGGCGCAGCGATGGCCAGTATGGCTTCCTGCTGGTAGAACCGGATCACTATGCACGCCTGCTGCCCGATATCGGACTGGATTCGGCAGACGCATTGATTGCAGCCCTCGGCCAGAAGCTGGCCCAGGCTGTTGGCGAGGACGCGCAGCTGGCGCGCTTTGGCGAGCATAGCTTTGCCCTGCTTACCGAGGGCGATTACACACATACCTCGCAGATGGCTGAGCGGGTACGCGGCGCCTTTGCCTCCTCGGTGTTCAGCATCGGCGAGCGCTCGGCCACCGTCACCGTCAGCATCGGCGGCGTGCAGGTGGGCGAGAAGATCGCCAGCGTTGGCCAGGTCCTGAACCGCGCCAATGACTGCGCACGCGCCGCCACTGAACTGGGTGGCAATACCTTCAAGGTATTCGATCCGGGCGCGGCCGACCGCGTCGAGGAAGAGCGCATCCAGAGCTGGGTACAGCGTATCCGCCAGGCAGTCGCTGGTGATGGCTTCCATCTGCGTTTCCGCCCCGTGCTGAACCTGATGGGCGAGCCGATCCAGCTCTACGACACCTCGCTGCAGATGGAAAACAATGGCGAGATGGTGGGGCCGCCCAGCTTCCTGCCGATCGCGCAGGAACACGGGTTGTTGGCCCCGATCAACCGCTGGGTGGTGGCCAACGCCATCCGCGCGCTGGGCGAGCGGCGCCGTGCCGGTCACCGCACGCACCTGATGGTACGCATCACCCCGGAGTCGTTCTCCGACCCGGAGCTGCTGACGGTGATCCGCAATGGCCTGCAGGCCGAAGGCGTGGAAGGCGCGCAGCTGTGGCTGCAGATTCCCGAGGCCAAGGTATTCACCAACCTGCGCAATGCGCAGCAGTTCCTGGGCGATGTCACTGCGTTGGGCTGCAAGGTTGGCCTCGAGCAGTTTGGCTCGGGACTGGATTCATTCCAGCTGCTGGCGCACTTCCAGCCAGGCTTCCTCAAACTGGACAGTGCTTTCACCGCTGATCCGGCGTTGGCCAAGGAACAGCTGGAGAAGACCCAGGAAATCACCACCAAGGCGCAGTCTGCGGGCATTCTGACCATCGCCGAGTTTGTTGCCGATGCGTCGACGATGAGCCTGTTGTTCAGCGCTGGCGTGGATTACGTGGAAGGCGATTTTGTCGGGCCGCCGACGGCTGAAATGGATTTTGAGTTTGGTTGATGGTTTCTGTGGGCTGCTTGTTTGCGCCAAGAGCTGCCCTCACCCCAACCCCTCTCCCGCAGGCGGGAGAGGGGCTCAGTCCACTACGAGCTTAAACATTGCTAGCCCCTCTCCCGCAAGCGGGAGAGGGGTTGGGGTGAGGGCAAGCTCTTAGCTTCAAACAAAAAAAGGCCGCGCAAAGCGCGGCCTTCTCATTACCAAGAAGCCAAAAGAACTCAGACCTCAACAATCCCCGGAATCGCCACATCCGGATTCACGTCGGCTTCGTAATCCACGCCGTCGATGCCGAACCCGAACAGGCGCAGGAAGTCGGCCTTGTAGCCGGCCAGGTCGCTGATCTCGTACAGGTTCTCGTTGGTCACCTGCGGCCACAGCTCCAGTACCTTGCCCTGCACTTCCGGCGCCATTTCCTTGTAGTCCGCTCGCAGACGGCCTTCGCCGTCGACCAGCGCGATCTCACGGCCCTGCGCGTCCTGCAACTGCTGGCGGATGTGGTCAGCCGCGTTGGCGCCGCCCTGCGGGCCGTTGTACAGAATGTCGTACAGGGTATCGAGCTGCTCGATGCAGCCTTCGTGCGTGCCCTGCTCTTTCATCACCTTGAACAGCAGCGACAGATACAGCGGCATGGTCGGGATCGCCGAGCTGGCCTGGGTCACAACAGCCTTCAGCACCGACACGCGCGCATCGCCGCCCAACCCCTGCAACTTGTCACGGATGGCCAGCACCTTGGCATCCAGATCCTTCTTGGCAGCACCGATCGAACCATTCCAGTAAATGGCCTGGGTGATCTCTTCGCCGACATAGGTGAACGCGGTGGTGGTAGCACCCGGTGCCAGCACGCCAGCCTCAAGCAGCGCGTCGATCCACATCTGCCAGTCTTCGCCACCCATGACCTGCACGGTGCCGGCGATTTCCTCGGCCGTTGCCGGCTGCAGCGTGGTTTCGGTCAGCACTTCCTTGTCGGTATCCAGGCCACGCAAGGTGATCGGCGCGCCGATCGGCTTCAGCGTGGAGCTGATGATCTCGCCGGTCTTGGGGTGCTTGCGACGCGGCGCGGCGAGGCTGTAAACCACCTGATCGACCTGGCCAAGGTCAGCCTTGATGATCTCGATGACTTTCTGCTTCACCTCGTCGGAGAACGCATCGCCATTGACGCTGCGCGCATACAGGCCCGCCTGGTGTGCGTACTTCTCGAATGCGGCGGAGTTGTACCAACCCGCCGTACCCGGCTTGGTCTCGCTGCCCGGGCGCTCGAAGAACACGCCAAGGGTGGCGGCATCGCTGCCAAACGCAGCCTTGATGCGGGCGGCCAGACCGTAACCGGTGGAGGCACCGAGCACCAGCACCTTCTTCGGGCCATTGGCCAGCTTGGGCTGGGCCTTGATGTAATCGATCTGTTCCTTGACCGCCGCATCGCAACCAGTCGGATGGGTGGTGACGCAGATGAAGCCGCGCACACGCGGTTTGATGACCATGAAAACCTCGGTTGGCTAAACAGAAGACAGCAGCACAAGCAGTTTGCGCGCTGAACCGGGAGGATCGTAGTGCGCTGCCGCATCGAAAACAACCGACGCCACCGCATGGACCGCCCTGCCCCCGCGCGGATTGCAGGCAAAAGAAAAGCCGCGCGGGGCGCGGCTTTTCAGCAAGGCAGTGCGGGTCCGTCAGGGACGACGAGCCAGCTCTTCCTCGTCCTTGGCCTTGGGCAGCAGATCCTGCTTGGTGACCTTGAACGGACCAATGCTCAGCAGCGGCACGGCCACGATGATCGAGGAGATGACCACGATCACGGCACCCACCATGTGGGTTTCGGCCAGGCCTTCCATCGACTCGCCACCGAACATGTACAGCGCAAGTGCGGACAGGAAGAACAGCACCGCGGTGATCACCGTACGCGACAGCGTCTGGTTGATCGAGCGGTTCAGCACTTCCAGCGGCTCCACGCGCAGGCTGCGGAAGTTTTCGCGCACACGGTCGAACACCACGATGATGTCGTTGATGGCAAAACCCATCACCGACAACATACCGGCCAACACGGTCAGGTCGAACTCGCGGCCGAGCAGCGACATGTAGGCGACCGTCAGGATCAGGTCGAAGAACGCGGTGATGCTGGCGACGATGGCGAACTTCCATTCGAAGCGGGCAGCGATGTAGATCAGGAAGCCGATGACCATGAACAGCGTGGCGTAGATGCCGTTCATCGCCAGGTCCTTGCCGACCTGCGGGCCGACGAACTCGCCCGGCTGCACGGTAGCGACATTGTCCGCCGCAGTCACCGCAACGCGGACATTCTCGGCAACCGTCTGCGCGGCATCGGCGGCATTGTTGTGCTCGCCATCCGGCGGCAGGCGGATCATCAGGTCATTGCCGCCACCGACGCTCTGCACCTGGGCGTTCTCGAAGCCAGCCTTCTCCAGACGCTCGCGCACCGTGTCGGCGTTGATGCTCTTCTCAAAATGCGTGCGCACAACCGTGCCGCCGGTGAACTCCAGCGCGTAGTTGAAGCCCTTGAAGCCGATGATGGCGAACGAGGCCAGCAGCAACACCACCATGATCGCGAGCACCGGCTTGCGGTGACTCATGAAGTCGATGTTGGTGTCGTTCGGAACGATGTGAAGTGGAAACAGTTTCATGCAAGGAGTTCCTTGGAAAACCCGCACCGGTCAGGTGCGGGTTTCTGCGAAGAGGTTCGCGTCAGATGGCCACGGAGTTCAGCTTCTTGCGCTTGGCGTAGATCAGCGTCGCCAGAGCACGCGACACGGTGATCGCAGTGAACATCGAGGCAAAAATACCGATGATCATGGTCAGCGCGAAGCCCTTCAGCGGGCCGGTACCGAACGCGTACAGCGCCACACCGACAATCAGGCCAGTGAGGTTGGCGTCGAGGATGGTGCCCGAGGCGCGCTCGTAACCCTCCGCAATCGCCTTCTTCGCCGGCATGCCCAGGCGCAACTCTTCACGGATACGTTCGTTGATCAGCACGTTGGCGTCGACCGACAAGCCGACCGACAAGGCCAGACCGGCGAAGCCCGGCAAGGTCATGGTCGCGCCGAACATCGACATAACCGCCACCACGATCAGCAGGTTGAACAGCAGCGCCACCGAGGTGATCACGCCGAACATGCGGTAGTAGATGGCGAAGAACACCAGGGTGAAGATGAACGAGAACACCACTGCCTTGACGCCGCGGTCCACGTTCTCCTTACCCAGGCTCGGGCCGATCACGTATTCCTCGACGAAGTCCATCGGCGCAGCCAGCGAGCCGGCACGCAGCAGCTTGGCCAGGCCGTCGGCCTCGGTCTTCTCCAGGCCGGTGGTCTGGAATTCCTTGCCGAACACGCCATTGATGTTGGCGATGGAGATCACTTCTTCCTTGACCCGGAAGCTGCGCTGCTCCACACCGTTGACCATCGTCACCTGCGGAATCCGCTCGGTGTAGACCACGGCCATCGGCTTGCCGACATTGGCGCTGGTGAAATCAAACATGCGCTGGCCACCGACGCTGTTCAGCGTCACGCTGACCGACGGCAGGCCGTTCTGGTCAGTGGAGGTCGCCGCCTTGACCATCTGGTCGCCGGTGACGATGGTGCGCTTGTTCAACAGCACCGGCATGCCACGGCGGTCGCGGTAGAGCTTGGCTTCCGGCGGGATGCGGCCGGTATCCACTGCATCCTGCGCGTTGCCATCGACCACGGCGCGGTATTCCAGCGTCGCGGTGGCACCGATCATGCGCTTGGCTTCGGCAGTGTCCTGCACGCCCGGCAGCTCGACCACGATGCGGTCTTCGCCCTGGCGCTGGATGATCGGCTCGGCCACGCCCAGTTCGTTGACGCGGTTACGCAGGGTGGTCAGGTTCTGCTCGATGGCGCCGGAGGCGATCTGCAGCATTTCCGCCTGCGGCACGGTGGCGGTGATGCGATCACCACTGACCGAGTAGCTGAAGGTCGGCTGTGCCTTGGCCAGTGCCGCACGTGCCTTGTCGGCATCGGCAGCGTTGGTCAGGGCGATGGCGATATCGCTTTCGCCGCGACGCTCTACCGAACGGTAGGACACGCGGTTGTCACGCAGGGTGGTACGCACGTCTTCGGTGAAGGCTTCGAAACGCTTGTCCACCGCGGCCTTCTGGTCCACCTGCAATGCGAAGTGCACGCCACCGACCAGATCCAGACCCAGCACCATTGGCTTGCCGCCCAGATTGGCCAGCCAGTCCGGCACGGTCGAGGCCAGGTTCAGGGCGACGGTGTAGTTTTCGCCGGCCGTCTCGCGCAGCACCTCATTGGCGCGCGACTGGGCGTCCAGCGAAGCAAGGCGGACGATCAGGTTGTTCTCGCCCTCCTTCTCCACCGACTTGGCGGTGACACCGGCCTCGCCCAGCGCCTTGTTGACGCGCTCTTGCAGCGCATCATCAATCTGCCCACCACGGTTGGCGGTGATCTGAACGGACGGATCCTTCTGGTAGATGTTGGGCAGCGCGTACAGCGCGCTGACCGCCAGAACGATCAGAATCAGGAAGTACTTCCAGCGCGGAAATTCAAGCATTGCAGGATCCTGCGCGACGCCGGTGCGGCGTCACGACGTGACGGAAAGGGATCAGTCTCAGGCGGCGTTCTTCAGCGTGCCCTTGGGCAGGACGTTGCCGACCGAGCCCTTCTGCACGCGGATGCGGACGTTGTCGGCCACTTCCACGGTGATGAAGTTGTCGCCGATGTCGGTGACGACGCCAGCAATGCCGCCGGAGGTCAGCACTTCGTCACCCTTGGCGATCTTCTCCAGCATTGCCTTGTGTTCCTTCTGGCGCTTCATCTGCGGGCGGATCATCAGGAAGTACATCACTGCGATCAGCGCGATGGGCAGCAGGAAGGTGCCCATGCCCGGAGCGGCTGGAGCGGCCTGGGCGACGGGGAGCAGGATAGCCATGAGAGTCATTTTGTAATCCTTGATGTTGGGCGGCACCCATGCAGGCCGGATGGCCTGCATCAGTTACCGCGAAACGGGGTCAGCCGTGAAGTATGCCACGCGTCCGGGAGCACGTCCCGGACCGTGTGAAGACCGCTACTCCCCCGACAACGCCGGGACACTCAGGCCCCGGGCTGCATAGAAGGACTCGCGGAAGGCCAGGAAGGTTCCCGCCTCGATGGCCGCACGCATGTCGGCCATCAGTTTTTCGTAATAGAACAGGTTGTGCAGGGTGCCCAGCATCGGCGCCAGCATCTCGTTGCAGCGGTCCAGGTGACGCAGGTAGGAGCGGGTATAGCCGCCAGTACAGGCGTGGCAACCGCAGCCTGGCTCGATCGGGTTCATGTCCCGCTCGTACTTGGCATTGCGGATGCGAACGGTGCCGAACGAGGTGAAATAGTGGCCATTACGGGCATTACGGGTCGGCATGACGCAGTCGAACATGTCCACGCCGCGGGCCACGCCTTCGACCAGGTCCTCCGGCCGGCCCACACCCATCAGGTAACGCGGACGGTCGGCGGGCAGGATCGGGTGCATGTGATCGAGCATGGCGTTGCGCTCGTGCTCGGGCTCGCCCACCGCCAGGCCGCCGATAGCATAGCCATCAAAGCCGATCTGCTGCAGGCCTTCGGCCGAACGGCTGCGCAGCTCAGTGTGCACGCCGCCCTGGACGATGCCGAACAGCGCCGCATCGTTGCCCATGGCGTCATGTGCGTTGCGGCTGCGCTGTGCCCAGCGCAGGCTGAGCTCCATCGACTTGCGCGCCACCGGCTCGGTGGCCGGGTACGGGGTGCATTCGTCGAAGATCATGACGATGTCCGAATCCAGCACCTTCTGGATCTTCATGCTCTCTTCCGGGCCCAGGAAGACCCGGGCACCGTCGGTCGGCGAGGCGAAGGTGACGCCTTCTTCGGTGATCTTGCGGCGATGCGCCAGCGAAAACACCTGAAAACCACCCGAATCGGTCAGGATTGGACCATTCCACTGGCAGAAGCCATGCAGGCCGCCGTGGTCGGCAATGACATCCAGGCCCGGGCGCAGGTACAGATGGAAGGTATTGCCGAGGATGATCTCGGCCCCGAGCGCGCGCACCTGCTCTGGCAGCACGCCCTTGACCGAGCCATAAGTGCCGACCGGCATGAACGCCGGGGTCTGCACGGTGCCGCGCGGGAAGGACAGCTGGCCACGGCGGGCGCGGCCATCGGTGTTCTGGAGCTTGAACTGCAATCTGGACATGGAAGCATTGAGGCGTCAGTTGCGCCAATTGTCGCGGATATGGGCCTGCAGGGCGAACTTTGGGCCCGGAATAGTCAGTCGGGGAAGCGAACCGGCGCTGGATCGTGCCAGGCCAGGCCAACCTCGGCACCAATATCCGGCAGCTGGCCAGGGCCGAAGTCCAGCTCCAGCCGCTCACCGCCCGCCAAGCGCACCCAACCGCTGCTGCCCGGCCCGCGAAATACCACGCCCTCGACCCGCGCACGCAGTGCCGCGGCCGGGTCCAGCAACAGGCTGTGTGGGCGCACCAGCACTCGCCCTCCCCCAACCATGCCGAGCCGCGCCGCCTGGATCAGCGCTCCGCGACCGATGAAACCGGCGACGAACGGATCCTGCGGCGCCTGATACAGCGCTTGGGCGCTGCTCCACTGCAGCAAGCGCCCTTCATGCATGACGCCGATGCGATCAGCCATGGCAAAGGCCTCACTCTGGTCATGGGTCACCATCAGCACCGTGGTGCCGGCCGCCTTGAGCAGGTCACGCAGTTCGCCAGCCAGCCGCTGACGGGTATCCACGTCCAGGTTCGAGAACGGCTCATCCAGCAGCAACAGGTCCGGTGCCGGCGCCAGCGCGCGCGCCAACGCTACGCGCTGCTGTTGGCCACCAGACAATTCATGCGGGTAGCGCAGCTCCAGGCCTGGCAAGCCCACGTACTGCAACAAAGCCTGGACCCGGGCCTTCCGCTTGGCACGTTGCAGGCCACGCAGGCCAAAGCCGATGTTCGCCGCCACGTCCAGGTGCGGAAACAGCGCGTAATCCTGGAACATCATCCCAACCCTGCGCTGCTCGGGCGGCAGCGCCCGCTGCGGCGCAGCCAGCTGCCGCCCGGCGAGCACGATGCCGCCCTGCTGCAGCGGCTCAAAGCCGGCAATGCTGCGCAGCACCGTGGTCTTGCCGCAGCCGGACGCACCCAGCAGGCATCCAATCTCGCCACGACCGAGCTGCAACGACAAGCCCTCCACCACCGGTTTGAAACCGCCCGCGACGGGATAGCCAATATGCAGGTCTTCCAATACCAGCTGTGCGTCAACGTGCATCTTCAACTCCATAAGCCGCACCTGCGCGTGCCAGCAGGATCACCGGCAGCAGGCCACTGACGACAATCAACAAGGCCGCCACCGCGCCTTCTTCATACGTCCCGCGCGCAGCCTCGGCATACAACCAGGTGGCAAGCGTTTCGAAGTTCATGGGCCGCAACACCAGGGTGGCCGACAACTCTTTCATCGTATCGACGAACACCAACAGCGCGGCAGCGGCCAGGGCCGGGCGCAGCAGCGGCAGATGCACCCGTCGCAATATCCCCGCTGCACCCTCGCCCAGACTCGCTGCAGCCTGATCCAGCGACAGCGGAATGCGCACCAAGCCCGCCTCGATCCCGCCCACCGATACCGCAAGAAAGCGCAGCGTATACGCCAGCACCAACACGGTCACCGAACCCATCAACAGCATCTGCGGCTGACCGCCAAGCAGCACCAGCAGTCGGCTGGCCACGGCATCCACCCCGCCCAGCGGCAACAACAAGCCAATCGCCAGCACCGTGCCGGGGATCGCATAGCCCAGCGTGGCAGTGCGACTGCTGACTATTGCCAGGGCGTTACGCCGCCGCGCCTGCGCCAGCCGTAATGCCCACGCAACCAACAACCCCAGCGCCATCGCCACAACCGTTGCCAACAAGGCAACCCGCAAGGTGTTCCACAGCGCAACCAGCAACTGCGGCGAGAAACCAGCAACCTGCAGGCGCTCAACCGCCTCCCAGAGCAGGTAAGCCGCCGGCACCACAAAGCCCAGCAACACCGGCAACAGCCCCAGAAACAACGCGAGCAAAGCCCCGGCACCACGCAGCTGCTGCGGCTGCAACGGACGCGGCCGCAGCACGCTGGCATAGCGCTGCCGGCGCCGACCATAGCGCTCCAGCGCCAGCAACACGGCCACCACCGCGAGCATCGCCAGCGCGATCTGGGCGGCGCCCGCCAGATCGCCGCGACTTACCCAGGTGGTGTAGATCGAAACAGTGAGGGTCTGCACGCCGAGGAATTCGGAGGCCCCGATATCGTTGAGGGCTTCCAGCAAGGCCAGTGCCACGCCTACTGCGATTGCAGGTCGCGCCAACGGCAGCGCCACCCGCCAGAACACCTGCAGCGGCGTCGCCCCTAGGCTGCGCGCCGCTTCAAGCAAGCCCGCCGCCTGGGTCATGAACAAGGCGCGGGTCGTCAGGTACACATAGGGATAGAGCACGAAGCCCAGCAGCACGATGCAGCCAAGCAGATGGCGGATATCCGGCAGGCGGAACTGGCGGGGACTGTCATAGCCCAGCAGGTCACGGATCAGCCCTTGCACCGGGCCAAGCGGATGCAGCACGTCCAGATAGGCGAAGGCGGCGATATACGTTGGCACCGCCAAGGGCAGCAGCAATGCCCAGCTCAACAGTTTGCGCCCCGGGAACGCAAACGCCGTCACCAACCACGCACTGCCCGTACCCAGCACTACGACCAATACGCCGACGCCCAGCAACAACAGCCCGGTATTGAACAGCGCGGTCGGCAGCACATTGGCCGATAGATGCGCCCACAGCCCGGCGCTGCCATCGCTCGCCGCCCACGCCAAGCCCAGCACCGGCGCCAACATCAGCACCGCTACCGATACCGCGCCCAGCAGCCAGGGATTCCATCGCCACGTCATCAAGCACTATCCATCGCGAAACAACGGCCCGGCACCGCAAGCACGGCGCCGGCCCGTAGGAAGCCGCAAGGTTCAGTTATCGAAACCGACCTTGTCCACCAGCTCACTGGCCAGCTTGCGGTTGGCAACCACTTCGGCCAAGGGCAGCGGGTCCACCTTCATCGGGCCGAAGCTGGCTACGACCGGGTCAAGCGCAACACCCGGCTTCACCGGGTATTCGTAGTTGGCGCGCGCGTACAGGCTCTGCGAGCTGTCGCTGACCAGGTATTCCAGCAACTTCACCGCATTGTCATGGTTGGGCGCATGACGGGCGACGGCGGCGCCGGAGATATTGACGTGGGTGCCGGTATCGGCAGCACTGGCAAACACCGGCCGCACTACCTGGATGGCATCACCCCAGCTGCGCTGCTCGGAGCCTTCCTCGGCGTTCTTCATGCGGCCCACGTAATACGCGTTGGCCACACCGATATCGCAGATGCCGGCAAGAATGTCGCGTGCAACATCGCGATCACCACCGGCAGCCTTGCGAGCGAGGTTGGCCTTGACCCCGCGCAGCCAGACTTCGGTCTTCTCCGCGCCATCATGCGCGATCATCGCCGCGAACAGACTGGTGTTGTAAGGATGCTGGCCGGAACGGATGCATACCCGGCCCTTCCACTTGGGATCGGCCAGATCTTCATAAGTGAAGCCGGTCAGGTCGAGATCCTTGTCGGCATAGACCACGCGGTCGCGCAGCGACAGCGCGAACCACTGCCCTTCGGGCGAGCGCAAGTGCGCAGGGATGGCCGCTTCCAGCACCGGCGACTTCACCGCCTGGGTGTGCCCGGCTTCAACCACGTCGAGCAGGCGACCGGTGTCCACCGTCATCAGCACGTCGGCCGGCGAACGCTCGCCTTCGGCAGCCAGACGCTCGGTCAAGCCGTCCTTGAGCAGCACCGTATTGACCTTGATGCCGGTGTCCGCGGTGAAGGCGTCCAACAACGGCTGCACCAGGGCGGGTTCGCGCGTGGTGTAGAGGTTGACCTCACCCGCAGTGGTGCCTGCTTGCGATGCGGCAGCAGGTGCGGGGGCGTCACCGCTCTTGGCGCAGGCGCCAAGCAGGACAAGGGAACACAAGGCAGCCAGATGGCCGGCGGCACGCTTCGGATGACGCATGATTTACTCCGGAAGTGGTCGTCGGTCCCGGCCACGATGGCCGGACACGGATCAAATGAGAACTTATCTCATCTGATCCATCCGTGCACTACGTCAAACAGCCGCACCTTCCGCAGCCGGGAACAACAGCATCGCATCGCCATAGCTGAAGAAGCGGTACTTCTGCGCGATAGCGTGCGCATAGGCCTGGAAAACACGCTCCTTGCCCGCGAACGCGCTGATCATCATCAGCAGGGTGCTTTCCGGCAGGTGGAAATTGGTGACCATCGCATCGACGCTGCGGATGCGATAACCCGGGGTGATGAAGATCTGGGTCTCTCCGGCGTAGGGATGCAGTTCGCCTTCGCGCATCGCACTCTCCAGCGCTCGCACCACGGTGGTACCGACACCGATCACCCGGCCACCGGCAGCACGGGTGCGCCGCACCTGCTCGACCAGCTCGGCGCCGACATTGAGCCATTCGCGGTGCATCACGTGCTGCGACAGATCATCCACGCGCACCGGCTGGAAGGTGCCGGCACCAACATGCAGGGTGATGTGCCCGAACTGCACGCCACGCTCGCGCAGCTGCGCCAGCAGCGCTTCGTCGAAGTGCAGACCGGCGGTCGGCGCAGCCACGGCACCGACCTGCTTGGCGAACACCGTCTGGTAGCGCTCGCGGTCGTCCACACCGGGCTCCCGGTGGATGTAGGGCGGCAGCGGCAGGCGACCTTCGTGCACCAGCCAGGATTCCAGCGATTCGGGGATATCAAAGCGCAGCACATAGAACTCGCCGTCGCGGCCAAGCACCTCGGCTTCGCCGCCGGCATCAAGCTGAATGCGACTGCCGGGCTTGGGCGATTTGCTGGCACCTATCTGCGCGCGCGCCTGCTGGCCACCGAGCAGACGCTCGATCAGGATCTCGACGCGGCCGCCACTGGCTTTCTGCCCGAACAGGCGCGCCGGGATGACGCGGGTGTCGTTGAACACCAGCAGGTCACCAGGCTGCAGCAATCCGGCCAGATCACGCACCTGACGGTCGTCGAACGGCGCCGGCGCCGGCGGAACCAGCAGCAGGCGACTGGCCGAACGTTCGGCCAAGGGAGCCTGGGCGATCAATTCCTCAGGCAGGTCATAGGTGAAATCGGACTTCTTCAAGGCCGGAACTTCGTGCGGGGAGCCGACTATTGTAGCTCCCGGGGGAGGAAGAGCTGGTTTCTGGGCTTGGGCCTGGGTTCGGGCCTTGGCCTTGGCTTCGCTTCATGCCGTCATTCCCGCGAAGGCGGGAATCGCTCTGGCTCTGGCTCTGGCACTGGCTTGCTCCTGAATTCGCACTGGCCAGACCAAATCAACAGCGAACAGCCAAAGCAAGAGCGATTCCCGCCTTCGCGGGAATGACGGCTGTAGAGCATGGGCAAGGCAGCGCCGAAGCAACGCTGCCAGCTACCTCACCGCTCAAACTTGGTAGAAAGAATGATCGCGCTGTTGGTCCGTTCCACCCCATCCACCGCACCGATGGCGTCGGTCACCACGTCCATCTCGCTGACTCCCCCCACCACCACCATCGCGATCAGGTCGTGGTTGCCGCTTACCGAATGCAGCGACCGCACCTCGGTGATGTCACGCAGCGCCTTGACCACGGCCGGCATCTTCTTCGGCAGCACGGTGATCAGCACGTGCGCACGCACCTGGCCCTGCTCGTAGTCCTCATGGGTGCGCACTGTGTAGCCGGCAATCACCCCCAACTGCTCAAGCCGGTCGATGCGGCTCTGCACCGTGGTCCGTGACAGGCCGAGCCGGCGGGCGATCTGCGCGGTGGAGGCGCGCGCGTCCTCGCGCAACACGGACAACAGGCGTTCGTCGGCAGGAGAAATATTCACATTGCAAACCAGCTTCGTCGATTCGACGAAATTACCCGAAAATCCGTCGAGATCATAGCTGCCATATGTCCAGAATCTCCACATAATGGGTATATACAAGAAACTTCTGGAGATGAGCATGACCGTACTCGGCCCCCTCGCCCCGCTTCGCGCGCACGCCGGCAGCCGCCTGACCCAAGGCCTGGACGACGCCAGCGTTGAACGCCTGGCCGTCGCTCACCCGGACCTGGCAGGCGCCATCGCCGCTGCCGCCAGCGAATACGCCCGCATCAAGGACGAAGCTGCCGACCTGCTGGATCTGGACGAGCACGACCAGATCGCCGCCATGCAGGCCGGCTTCGTCAATTTCTACGCCGACGACGCCGTCGTCCCGTACATCGCCCTGGCCGCCTGCGGCCCGTGGGTGGTCTCGCTCAAGGGCGCCGTGCTGTATGACGCTGGCGGCTACGGCATGCTCGGCTTCGGCCACACCCCGGCCGACGTGATGGCCGCTGCAGCCAAGCCGCAGGTGATGGCCAACATCATGACCCCGAGCCTGGCCCAGCGCCGCTTCGTGCAGGCCATGCAGAAAGAGATCGGCCACAGCCGCGGCAGCTGTCCGTTCTCGCACTTCATGTGCTTGAACTCCGGCTCCGAGGCCGTTGGCCTGGCCGCTCGAATTGCCGACATCAACGCCAAGCTGCAGACCGATCCGGGTGCACCGCATGCCGGCGCCACCATCAAGCGAGTGGTGATCAAGGGCAGCTTCCACGGCCGCACCGACCGCCCGGCGCTGTACTCCGACTCCAGCCGCAAGGCCTATGACCAGCACCTGGCCAGCTACCGCGGCGAGAACAGCGTCATCACCGTACCGCCCTACGACGAAGCGGCGATGCGCAAGGTGTTCGCCGATGCCAAGGCCAACAACTGGTTCATCGAGGCGGTATTCCTGGAACCGGTGATGGGCGAAGGCGACCCGGGCCGCGCGGTGCCGGCCAGCTTCTACAAGCTGGTCCGCGAACTCACCCGCGAGCACGGCAGCCTGCTGCTGATCGACTCCATCCAGGCCGCACTGCGTGCGCACGGCACCCTGTCCTTCGTCGACTACCCGGGCTACGAGACGCTGGATCCGCCGGACATGGAAACCTATTCCAAGGCCTTGAACGGCGCGCAGTTCCCGCTGTCGGTGCTGGCCGTCACCGAGCATGCCGCCAAGCTCTACCGCAAGGGCGTGTACGGCAACACCATGACCACCAACCCGCGCGCGCTGGATGTGGCTGTCGCCACCCTCGCCCGCCTGTCGCCGGAAGTTCGCCAGAACATCCGCCTGCGTGGTGAACAGGCCGTGCAGAAGCTGGAAGCGCTCAAGACCAAGCTCGGCGGCCTGATCACCAAGGTGCAGGGCACCGGCCTGCTGTTCTCCTGCGAGCTGGCCCCGCAGTTCAAATGCTATGGCGCCGGCTCCACCGAAGAGTGGCTGCGCATGCACGGCGTCAACGTCATCCACGGCGGCGAGAACTCGCTGCGTTTCACCCCGCACTTCGGCATGGATGAAGAGGAGCTCGACGTGCTGGTGGACATGGTTGGTCGCGCGCTGGTTGAAGGCCCGCGCCGGGCGCAAGCTGACGCTGCTTGATCTTCCGTGATGCATAACGAAACAGGCGGCCATTGGCCGCCTGTTTCTGTTTGCAGATCCAGAAGCTCCCGCTCTGTCAGCGCACGCTGGTCACCGCCAGCGCAGGGCCCGGCTGTCCACCCCAGCCACCCAGCGCCTTGTAGACAGCAACGACACTGACATTCACCGACGCTTCCGCTGCCGCCAACGCATCGTCGGCAGCCAACTGATTGCGCTGCGCATCCAGCAAGGCCAGGAAGTCTTCCGAGCCTTCGCGATAACGCAGCTGCGCAAGCAATTCCGCCTTGCGTGCGGCCTGTGCCTGCTCAGCCACGATGCCCAAGCGTGCCTGCTGCTTGGCATAGCGGGTCAGCGCGTTCTCGGTGTCTTCCAATGCCAGCAGCACCGCCTTCTCGTACTCGGCTGCCGCGCCATCGGCCTGCGCCTTGCTGGCACGCAGGCGTGCCCGCACGGTGCCGAAATCGAATGCCGCCCAGCTGATCGACGGGGTCAACGACCACGCCTTGTTGTTGCCGTTCACCAGACCGGAAGCATCGCCGCCAAGGAAGCCGACGAAACCACTCAGGCTGATGCGCGGGAACAGATCGGCTGTCGCCACGCCAACACGCGCCGTGGCTGCAGCCAGGCGACGCTCGGCCATGCGCACATCGGCACGCTGCCGCAGCAGGTCGCTGGTGTCGCCCAGTGGCAAGGCCTTGGCGAATGCAGGCACTTCACGTGGCTGCAGCAGTGTGTCCAGCGAACCGGGACGCTGCCCAAGCAGCACGGCAAGACGATGCCGCGACTGCACTTCGGACACTTCCAGCAACGGAATATCCGCCTCGATCGCCTTCAAGCGGGCGCGACTGCTCTGCACGTCCAGCTCGCTGCCTGCGCCCAGTTCCAGCCGGGTTTCGGTCAGGCGCTGGGTCTCGCGCAGATTGACCAAGGTGTCGCGCGCAACCGCAATCCGCTTCTGTGAGCCGCGCAACTCGAAGTAATTGCGTGCCACCTCCGCCGCCACCATTACCTGCGCGTCGGCCAGATTGTCGCGTTCGGCGCCGAGGTCGGCGCGCGCCGCTTCGGCTGCACGTCGTTGCCGGCCAAACAGATCCAGCTCCCAGCCGGCGTCGAAACCAAGTTGATAGGTTTCGCTGAAGACACGCTCGCCGCCGACCGATGCGTCAGGCTGCTTGCGCCGATCCTGGCTGCCAGCAGCGGTCACGTGTGGGAGCTGATCCAAGCGCTGCTCGGTGAACGCTGCACGTGCAGCGCGCACGCGGGCCATGGCGATCTGCAGATCCAGATTGTCGCCCAGCGCGCCCTGCACCAGCTGTGCCAACACCGGATCATCAAACTGCGCCCACCAGTTGGCCACCGGTGGTGCGCTGGAGAACGCAGCATCTGCCGCGCCCTGCAGGCTAACCGGCTCTACCGGTGCTGCCTTGTAGTCCGGACCAACGGTCACGCAACCGGCCAACAAAGCGCTGGCCATTGCCGTCACCAATACGCGCATCACCACGGCAGCACCTCACCGAGGTAGCTGAAGCTGCCCGTCGGGCCATCGGCGCCAATCAAGGCCATGCCGACGCTGGAACGTGCGCCTTCGGCGACATCAATCTCACCTTCGCCACCGTTCATGTCGGTCTTGACGTAGCCCGGATGCACCGCGTTGACCTTGATCGGGCCTTCGCGCAATTCGTGCGCCAGCTGCACGGTCCAGGCGTTCAGCGCGCTCTTGGAAGCGTTGTAGGCCGGCACGATGAAACCGTAGATCGAAGAGCCCGGCTGCGCATGCAGGGTCAAGGAGCCGAGGATGCTGGACACATTGACGATGCGTCCGGCCGGTGCAGCGCGCAGCAGCGGCAGGAAGGCAACGGTCACTTCAACCACGGCGAACAGATTGGTGTTGAAGGTGCTGCGCCAGGTTTCCAGCGATTGGCCGCTGGCACCGGCCTGCAGGTCATCGACCAGCACGCCGGCGTTGTTGACCAGGATATCGAGCTTGCCGTGCTGCTGCGTCACGCGCTCAACCGCTACCGCGATGCTGTCAGGGTCATTGACGTCGAGCTGGATGGCTTCCACCGGCAGGCCTTCCGCCTTCAGCTCCTGCGCCTTTGCGGCAGCAGTATCGTAGTTGCGCCCGGCCAGCAGCGTATGCACGCCCGCGGCTGCGAGCTGGCGTACGGTCTCAAGACCGATGCCGCGGGTGGCGCCGGTAACCAGGGCAACGTTGGTGTTCTGGGTATTCATCTGCTTTTCCTTGGGGGAATGAATTGATACAAGCCCGATAACATTTCAAACCATCCTTGCCAGTGAAGGTGACAAGGACCTGCGTGAGGCAGGACTTCTGCTGCCTCACGCAACGCGTATACACCTGCCATCAATGGTGGAGCGTCGGCTCACCGTGCTGTACCAGCTTGCCGCCGCCGTTACGTGACACGAACTTGCGCAGCGCCACGTAGAACACCGGGGTCAGGAACAGGCCGAACAAGGTCACACCCAACATGCCAGCAAACACGGTGATACCCGTCACCGAGCGCACCTCGGCACCGGCGCCATGCGAAAGCACCAACGGCACCGTGCCGGCGATGAAGGCGATCGAGGTCATCACGATCGGGCGCAGACGCAGACGGCAGGCTTCCAGCGCCGCCTCGACGATGCCCTTGCCCCCCATCTCCAACTCACGGGCGAACTCGACGATCAGGATCGCGTTCTTGCATGCCAGGCCCATCAACACAACCAGGCCTACCTGCACGAAGACGTTGTTATCACCGCCGGTCAGCCATACGCCGAACAACGCCGACAGCAAGGTCATCGGGACGATCAGGATCACCGCCAGCGGCAGCGACCAGCTCTCGTACAGCGCGGCCAACACCAGGAAGGCCAGCAGGATCGCCACCGGGAACACGATGAAGGCAGCCTTGCCTTGGGTCGCCTGCTGGTAGCTCAGGTCGGTCCATTCGGTGACCATGCCGGCCGGCAGCACCTGGCCGGCAATCTCGGTGAGCTTGTTCATCGCCTCGGCCGAGGACAGCATGCGCGGATCTGCCTCACCGGCCAGATCAGCCGCCGGATAACCGTTGAAGCGCAGCACCGGATCCGGGCCATAGGTTTCCTTGACGGTCACCATCGAACCGATCGGCACCATCTCGCCGCGATCATTGCGGGTACGCAGCTTGCCAATATCTTCCACGCTGTCACGGAACTGACCATCAGCCTGCGCGATCACCTGCCAGGTACGGCCGAACTGGTTGAAGTCATTGACATAGGCCGAACCCAGGTAGGTCTGCAGCGTGTCGAACAACTCGGTCAACTGCACCCCTTGTGCCTTCGCCTTCACACGGTCGACCTCTGCATCCAGCTGCGGCACGTTGGCCTGGTAGCTGGTGATCGGATAGGCCATGCCCGGCGTCTGTGCCACCGCGCCCTGCATGCTCTGCACCGCGTTCTGCAAGGCGCCATAGCCGAGATTGCCACGGTCTTCGATGAACATCTGGTAACCGTTGCCGTTACCCAAACCAAGGATCGGCGGCGGCATCATCGCGAAGGCGAACCCTTCCTGCAGCCCGGCGATCTTCTGGTTGATCTCGGCATTGATCTGCGCGGCAGTACGGCCCTTGCGTTCGTTGAACGGCTTGAGCGGAATGAAGGCCACGCCGGTGTTTGGCGTATTGGTGAACTGCAGCGCATTCAAGCCGGGGAACGAGATGGTGTGGGCAACGCCATCGGTTTCCTGGGCAATCTTGGCCACCTTGCGCAGCATTTCATCGGTACGTGCAATCGACGAGCCTTCCGGCAGTTTCACGCCGGCGATCAGATACAGCTTGTCCTGGGTCGGGATGAAGCCCGGCGGCACCAGCTTGAAGATCACGCCGGTGCCCACCAGCAGCACCGCGTACACCACGAACACCGCGCCGCGACGACCGAGGATGCGTGACACGCCGCGCTCGTACTTCTCCGAGCTGGTCTTGAAGAAACGATTGAACGGACGGAACACCCAGCCGAACAGCTTGTCGATCAGACGGCTGGGCGCATCCTTGGCCGCACCATGCGGCTTGAGCAGGCGCGCAGCCAGGGCCGGCGACAGGGTCAGCGAGTTGATCGCCGAGATCACCGTGGAAATGGCAATCGTCACCGCGAACTGCTTGTAGAACTGGCCGGTGACGCCGGACAGGAACGCCATCGGCACGAACACCGCACACAACACCAGCGCGATCGCGACGATCGGGCCGGACACTTCCTTCATCGCCTGGTGCGCGGCAGCCGTGGGCGACAGGCCCTCCTCGATGTTGCGCTCGACGTTTTCCACCACCACGATCGCGTCATCGACCACGATGCCGATCGCCAGCACCAGGCCGAACAGGCTCAGCGTATTGATCGAGAAGCCCAGCAGGTACAACGCAGCAAATGTACCGACCACCGACACCGGCACTGCGATCAGCGGAATGATCGAGGCACGCCAGGTCTGCAGGAACAGGATCACCACCAGCACCACCAGCGCGATGGCTTCCAACAGCGTGGTCACCACCGCCTTGATCGAGTCACGCACGAAGATGGTGGTGTCGTACACCGCCTCGTACTTCACGTCGGCCGGGAAGCTCTTCTGCAGCTCGTCCATGGTGCCGATCACGGAATCGCGGATCTCCAGTGCATTGGCACCCGGCGCCTGGAAGATACCGATGCCGACCGCATTCTTGCCATCCAGCTGCGAACGCAAGGTGTAGTCACCCGCGCCCAGTTCGATACGCGCCACGTCCGACAGGCGCACCACCTCACCGTCGGTGCCGCTCTTGAGCACGATGTCACCGAACTCCTGCTCGCTGCGCAGGCGGCCCTGGGCATTGATAAGGGTCAGGAACTGGCTGTTGGGCATTGGCTCGGCGCCAAGCTGACCAGCGGAAACCTGCACGTTCTGTTCGCGCATGGCGCTCACCACGTCGCTGGCGGTCAGTCCGCGCGAGGCAACCTTGTCCGGGTCCAGCCATGCACGCATGGCGTAGTCACCACCACCGAAGATCTGCGCATCGCCGACGCCGGGAATACGCGCCAGTCCATCCTTGACGTGCAGGCGGGCGTAATTGCGCAGGTACAAGGTGTCGTAGCTGCCCTTGGGCGAAGTGAGGTGCACGACCATCAGGAAGGTCGGCGACTGCTTCTGGGTCGTCACGCCCTGCCGCCGCACGTCTTCAGGCAAGCGCGCCTGCGCCTGCGCAACGCGGTTCTGCACCTTCACCGCCGCTTCATCCGGATCGGTGCCCGGGCGGAAGGTGACGGTCATCTGCAGCACGCCGTCGGAGCCGGCCACCGACTTGAGGTACATCATGCCCTCGACGCCGTTGATCGCCTCTTCCAGGGGTGTCGCCACCGTCTCGGCGATCACCTTGGGATTGGCACCCGGATACACAGTGCGCACCACCACCGACGGCGGCACCACTTCCGGATACTCACCAATGGGCAGGAACGGAATGCTGACCAGGCCAGCGGCGAAGATCACGATCGACAACACCGCCGCGAAGATCGGTCTGTCGATGAAAAATCTGGAAAAATCCATGGGAAATCCTTGGAAAAGCTGGCGTCAGGCTGCAGCTGCCCTGCCCGCTCCCGACAGGAGCAGACAAACACAGCCGACAGCCACGCCGGCAAAGGTAGTAACGGCTTAGTTGATGCTGCTCACGGCCTGGGTGGCTGATGCAGCGGCGCGCTGCATCGCAACCGGCTTGGCCTGCACCGGCATGCCCGGCATGAACACCTTCTGCACGCCGTCGACGATCACCTTGTCGCCAGCAGCCAGACCCTGTTCGACGATGCGCAGGCCCTCGGCATTGCGGCCAAGCTGCACATCACGACGCTGCGCCTTGTTGTCCTTGTCCAGCACGAACACGTACTTGCGGTCCTGGTCGGTCAGCACCGCCTTGTCGTCGACAAGTACTGCCTGGAACTGCCCGCTGCCCAACAGCTGCACGCGAGCGAACAGGCCCGGGGTGAACTGGCGGCTGGTGTTGTCCAGCAGCGCACGCACGCGGATGGTGCCGGTGCTGCGGGTGATCTGGTTATCGAGGAAATCGACCTTGCCTTCGTGCGGATAGCCCTGTTCGCCACTCAAGCCAACCTTGACCGGCAAGGCCTGATCACGCTCACTCGGGCGCTCACCATTGCGCGCCATCTGCGCGTAGCGCAGATAGGTGGACTCGTCGGCGTCGAAGTAGACGTGCACCGTGTCCAGTGACACCAGGGTGGTCAACACGCTCGCTGCATCACCGGCGGTGACCAGGTTGCCTGCGGTCACCATCGCGCGGCCGGCACGGCCATCGATCGGCGCACGCACCTTGGTGAACTCCAGGTTGAGACGCGCCGCATCCAATGCTGCCTGCGCGGCCTGCACCTGTGCACCGGCCTGATCTGCACTGGCGCGGCGCTGTTCGGCGGTTTCCGCAGCAATGGCCTGTTGTTCGGCCAGGCGGCGGGCGCGCTCGGACTCGCTGCGTGCCAGACCAGCCTGCGTGCGTGCGCGATTCAATTCGGCCTGCGCCCGGTTGAACTCGGCCTGGTAGCTGCGCGCATCGATGGTGAACAGTACATCGCCCTTCTTCACCTCATCGCCTTCGACGTAGTTGACCTTGTCGATGTAGCCAGACACGCGCGGACGCAGCTCAACGCTCTGCACGGCCTCGACGCGGCCGCTGAACTCGTCCCATTGGGCGACCTGCTTGATCAGCACTGGCGCAACGCTTACTTCGGGTGCCGGTGGCGCGGCGTTTTCCGCGTGACCGCCACTGCAGGCGACCAGTACGGCCAGACTCAGCGCTGACATGCCTGCCAAGGCGACGCGGCGCAACGCGGGTGATGGGGAGATGCCTTTCATTTCGTGCTCCAAGGGGGAGGTGATCAGGGGATTGCAAAAAAAACGAATGGAGCTCGACATCGCGGTGGCGCCAGCCCGTCACGCGACAATCTGCGCAGCTCGGCCCTGGGCGGGCGGATCAGCGGCAGCGGCGGCGAAATCACTGTCCCGTCCGCGGAAATTTTTGGACCACCAATGGGACAAACAACCCCAGGGCCCGTCGCAGCATCGCAACACCTTGCCGCTTGGCGCCTCGAGGGGCAGCTGCCTGCACGTCGCCAAGCAAGGCCTCAAACTGCAATGGATTCAATTGATTGCAGGCCAACCTTGAAGGCAAAGCGTTGCGGTAACTGGGCTCGCGGCGAGGTGTTGGCAGGGCCATGGGGGAGCGCATGCGCATGACGGCATGTCCGGATTGGATACAGGTGTACAAGATAGGCCCCTAATCCAGACTTGATTAGTACGGATTGAAGGGAATAATCATCCCGTCGCCGGCACAATTCCGTTGCCGCAAGAGTCCCAACCATGGCCAACGATCTCAACGACACCCTGATCTTCGTCAAAGTGGTCGAACAGGGCAGTTTCACTGCCGCTGCGCGCCTGCTCGGTCAACCCAAGACCACGGTCAGCCGCAAGGTGCAGGAGCTGGAGACCCGCCTGGGCGCGCGTCTGCTGCACCGGACCACGCGGCGCCTGGGCCTGACCGAAGCCGGGACCGTGTATTACGAGCACTGCCAGCGTATTGCGCGTGAACTGGATCAGGCCGAAAGCGCGGTCAGCCAGTTGCAATCCGGCCCCCGCGGTTGGCTGCGTTTCACCGTTCCGTACTCGATTGGTACCTGCTGGATTGCACCGCTGCTGGGCCAGTTCCAGAGCGAGTACCCGGAGATCCGGGTCGACATGCACCTGGGCAATGAGACCTTGGACCTGATTTCAGGGGAAGTGGATCTGGCACTGCGCGTTGGCGCACTGCCCGACTCCAACCTTATCGCGCGCAAGCTGGGCAGCCTGCGCACCCAGGTATTCGCCAGCCCGGCCTATCTCGCCGTGCACGGCGAGCCCAAGCACCCGGACGAGCTGCAATTCCATCGCACCTTGGCGATCCGCAAGCTCCATCATGGACAAACCCAGCGTTTTACGTGGGCATTGGCCGAAAATGGTGGCGAGATGCGCGAGTTTGCGGTCAATCCGCTACTGGTGGCAAATGACCCGTCAGCCCTGAATGCCGCCCTGGTCGCTGGCGAGGGCCTGATGCTGAGCAGTGACGTGATGGCCAAGCCCTTTGTCGAATCCGGCATGGTGCGGCAGGTTCTGCCTGGCTGGACTGGCCCGGATTACGACTTCAATGCGGTATTTGCCGGCGGCCGTCTGGTCTCCCCCAAGGTGCGCGCGTTCATCGACTTCCTGGTCGCCAAGCTCAACTTCGACGCCAACTACATGATGTTGCAGTGCCCGAATGCCAAGCGGTTGGCCGATATCGAGCAGGAGTACCAGCAGCGCTCAAAGGGCCACCCAAAACTGCGGGTGGTGGAAGCTCTCAGCGCCTGAGTGCGGCACTACGCGTCAAACAGAAACGGCGGCCATCAAGGCCGCCGTTTCTGTATGCATCAAGCGCTCTTGTCGCCAGGCCGTAGCCCGGGTAAGCGCAGCGCACCCGGGAAGAACAGCAATACGGTCAAATCCGGCTCGGAAACCTGATGACTCCGCAGCCCCGGGGGCGCTGCGCTTGCCCAGGCCAGGAATCAATACGTCGTCAGTAACCGCGGTAATACGGCCACAGCGGCACGATCTGCACTTCCTTGCAGCCGTCATAGCGGCTGCAGCTTCCGAAGTAACCCGGCCCTGAGTAGCGCTGGCGGGCATCGCGGTTATAGGGGCTGTTGTAGAAATCCGGACGCGCGAAATGGCCGGAACCGTAGTAACGGTAAGGCGTCTGGCCGATGCTCGACTCGGTACGGAAGGTCTGCGCCAGCGCCTGTGCGCCGTCATTGTCGACGTAGCCGTTCTCGTTGTCGTAGCGGACCAGGCGGTAATAAATCGTCTCGCCACCCTGCTTGCGGCTGTGCAACTGCTCCATCTGGCCACCGCCAGCATCGGCATAGGCCTTGCCACCCTCGAACAGAACTTCGCTGGGGTTGACGACTTCTTCTTCCAACGGCGGGGCTGCCGCCGCACTCGCAGCTACTGCAAGCAACATGGCTGCTACAGCCAACTTGTTCCACGCCTTTCCCATGATGCGCATGACCACCCTCCTTGATTGGGCACCTGCCGTTACCGGCAGTCCGCCGTGATCGCCCGGCCAACACCCTTGGCCGAGCTGTCATTGCTACCTGCTGCCATCGCGGCGCGCGGCCTTACCGGCACCCGCACGGCAGCACTTTCGGACAAATCCGTGTTCATTATAGGAGGAAGCCGCATCCAGAGCCGTGAAACCGGTTGGATACTCAGCGCGTCGGCCTGACCTGCTGGTATTCCAGCAGTGCCCGGCGTATCACCTGGCGGGCCTCGGCCGCGTCGCCCCAACCGTTGAGCTGGATGTCGGCGCCAGTTGGCAGTTGCTTGTAGGTGCGGAAGAACGCCTCGATGCGCTGCACGTCCATGACCGGCAGATCCTCCAGCCCACGTACCTTCGCATAGGTCGGGTCAACTGCATCCACCGGCACGCCGACAATCTTCTCGTCGGCCTCGCCCTTGTCGACCATGCGCAACACGCCCAGCGGGCGGAAGCGGACGACGGCGCCGGGCTGGATCGGGAACCGGGTCAACACCAGCGCATCCAGCGGATCACCATCACCGGCCAAGGTCTGCGGCATCGAACCGTAGTTGGCCGGATAGGCCACCGGCATCGACAGGAAGCGATCCACCCGCAACTCGCCATGCTCACCGAGCTCGTACTTGATCGCGCCGCCAGCGGGAATCTCCACCGCCAGCAGCACTTCCTCCGGCGCCATATCGGGCTGCGGCAAAGCGAAGGGATGCAGCAGCTCGCCAGCTGCCAACAACGGTGACGCGGTAGCCAGCATCACGCCACAGAGAACTGCCTGCATCACCTTCATCCACCTACTCCCAGCAACGATCGTCGCGGCCCTTGGGCGACACCGCACGCGGGCAATCACGCTGCGGGATGCGCCCTTCGGTGATCTCGCTGAACTGCTTGCCGCCATCGGCACCGCGGCTGATCTGGAAAGCGTCATACAGCCGACCGGTTGCCGTGCGCGCTTCGTAGTGCAGCCCCTTGTCGTCCAGCCGCAGCACCTGGAACAACTGCGTGTCCTCGGCGGTAGGCTTCATCGTCGCGCGTGCTTCCGGCGACAAGCGGTACTGCTTGGGACCGGCAACGGACGAGATGTACTGCGGCAACGCGGCACCTGTATCGGCACGACGGCCGTAGGTGTGATCGTGGCCCTGCAGCACCAGATCGACCTTGTGCCGCTGCAGTACCGGACGGATCTCGCTGGCCAGCACCGAGCTGTCACGCTCTGCGCGCAAGGGATACAGCGGCTGGTGCACGACCACGATGTTCCACGGCTGGCGGCTGCTTTCCAGCACATCCTCCAACCAGTTCGCCTGCGCCTTGGCGGTGCCCAGATCCAGTGCCGAAGTACCATCCAGCACCACCACGCGCAGACCCTGATAGTCGAACCAGTAGGTGGTACTGGCAGTAGCCGGCGCACCATTGCCCGGCAGCGCGAAGGTCAGCGGCCAATGCTTGCCCAGCACACGTCGTTCCTGCGGCGTGTCCTCGAACTCTTCGAAGTACTCGTGGTTACCTGCGGCCGGTGCGACCGCCGTGCCCGGCAGCAACCAGCCACCGGCGGCGAACCACTCGCCCCATTCGTTGTCGTCCTCGCCATCACCGCCACTGACCAGATCACCCGCAAACAAGGTCAGCCGCGCATCCGGTGCGGTCTGCCAGCCCTGCCGTATCACTCGGCTGACATGGCTGAGGTTCTTGTTCTGGGTATCGCCGAAGTACAGCACCGTCAGCGGCTGACCAGCGGCAGCGGCAGTACGGAAGTGCTGCCATGCACTCCAGGTGCCCTGCCCCTGCACCCGGTAGGCATACAGCGTGTCGGCCTGCAGACCATCAATCAACGCACGATGGTGCTGGCTGTTGCCGTTCTCGGTCTGCAGCAGTTGGCTGCTCGCAGTGAGCTGCCGCACCTGGCCCATGTCCGGCGAGTCGCCAGCCACGGTGATTTCCAGCAGCGCCGGCTCGGCCAGTGGCGCGGTACGCCACGCCACCGCGAAGCCGCTGCTGGCATCCTGCGCTGGCGACGCGACGATGCGGTCAGGAAAGCCACTGGCCGCATAGTGCCGGCTCCCCGCCGGCACCTGCGTGTTGGGCTCGGCAGCTGGAGCGGCCCCCACCGCTCCAGCTGCGCCCATCAGCGCCGCGCTGATCAGCACCAGCAGTGGCAGCCGCAAGCGAGAGCGTCCCCGCGCCCTCATTGGCCACACTCCTGCGGCAGCGACAACGCCTTGGCGATATCGCGCCAATCAAAGGCCACCACGCCCTGATCGTCATGCACCGCGTACAGCGCCCCCTGCGGGAAACGCGCCGACACCTGCTGGCTGTTCCAGATACCGTCGGTATTGGCCACCGTGTTGCCGTGGAACGAACCCACCGGCGCCAGTGTCTTGCGATCGAACAGATGGAAGGTACTGCGCTGCTTGCCCTGCTCGGTGGTGATCCACCAGCCGCCATCGCCGCAGGTACGCAGCATCACGCCTTCGGCCTGTGCCTTGAACAGGCCGCGCCCAAAGGTCTCGCCACTGAAGTCACCGGCCAGGTTGTAGACCTTGAACTCGCTGGCATAGGTTTCGTCTTCTTCGGCGATCAGCAGGCGGTCATTGGCCGGATCTCCCCAGATCGACTCGACCACACGCAGCGCGCCCTTGGGCGATGTGTCACCGATGCTGCGCACCAGCTTGGCCTGCACCTCGCCGCCATTGACGGTGACGTGATAGCGACGCACGCGCTCGTCCAGACGCTCCAGCGCCGGCAGGATGTCATTGCCCGCCGCATCCTCGCCATCGTCGTAGGAATCAGTGACGTACAGGTCATAACCGCCCTGCACCGGGTTCACCCATAGGCCATAAGGCTTGCGCAGGTCGTTGCCGGCGAACACGCCCAGCGGCTTGAAGTCCGGCAGCTGCAGCACCTGCACACGGTGGTTGTCACGTTCGACGATGAACACCAGGTCGCCCTGCACCGCAATGCCATTGGGACGGTCGAACTGCCCCAACGCGGTGCCGGTGCTGCCGACGTCACGCAGATGCTTGCCGGTCTGGCCGTCGTACACCACCAGCTTGTCGGTGGCCTTGGCGGTCGCGATCAGCCACAGCCGGCCATCGGCACCGCGCCAGCTGGCCGGCGAATCGATGTTGTCAGCCGGCGTCATCGGGGTCAGGAAGGCTTCGGCCACCAAGGTGGACGGGACAGCGGTCGCGCCCTCGGCAAGATCGGCTGCGGTCGGTGGCGTGCTGGACTTCGGCACCGGCTGGCAGGCGCCCAGCACCAAGGCAACGGCGGTAGCGAGCAGCGCGGCCCTCACAGTGCCACCTTCACGCCAATCGCATAGGTACGGCCGTATTCCTCGTTCTGCAGGGTACGCGAGGACACGCCCTGGTACAGCTCGAGCGGCTCATCCAGCAGGTTGGAAGCTTCCAGGTACAGGCTCACGTTCTTGCTCAGCTTGTAGTCGAAGCTGAAATCGAGCTGGGTATGCGGCGCGACGTAGATATCGAATGCACGGCTGTCGCCGATGGTGTCCAGGTACTCGCTGCGATAGACACCGGCCAGGCGGGTGCTGAGGCCGCCCCATTCGTAGCCGATATGCGCGCTGTAGATGTTCCTGGACGCGCGCGGCAGGTTGAAGTCATCGCCTTCGCGGTCAGCGATGCCCGGATCAAAATCCGTGTCCAGCCAGGTGCCACTGGCACCGACCAGCAGGCCAGACCATGCGCCCGGCAGGAAGCTCAGCTGCTGCTGCCAGTTGAACTCGGCGCCGAACACCTTGGCCTTGTCGCCATTGATCGAGCGGGTCACCTTGAAGTCCGGATACTCGGGATCGTTATCAGTCTCGGTCTGCACGATGTAACCATCGATGGACTTGTGGAACAGACCCAACGAAATGATGCCGCTATCGCCGAGGTAGCGCTCGAAGGAGAAATCAAGATTGGTGGACTCGTACGGGTCCAGGTTCGGATTGCCGATACGTGCTTCTTCATCATCGCGGTTGACCGCCAGACGCGGCGAGACATCACCGAACGACGGTCGCGCCACGGTCTTGTTGACCGAGCCGCGCAGCACCCAGTCGTTATTGGTGTCGTAGCGCAGGTGCAGGCCAGGCAGCACACTGGTATAGCTGTTGTTGGCGATACGCGGGGTCACCGTGACGGTCTTGCCGTCGCTGGCAACATCGACATCGTTGCCGGTGGCATTGAACTGCGTGTTCTCCACGCGCACGCCGCCGATCACCCGCAATGCGCCGATGTCCCAGGTGCCCATCGCATAGGCGGAGAGGATGTCTTCGCTGGCGATGTAGTCTTCTTCCAGCGAAGTCATCGTGTTGCCGGCGACATCGCCCGACCTGGCGCTGTACTTGCTGCCATTGGCTGCCCACCAGGCACGCATCGCCGCCGAGCTCATGCCCTGGCCGAGGCTGCCACCGCGGTGATCAAGCGTCTTGCCGTTCCAGCTGGTCAAGTCAACGGCTGGACCGGTTCGCAGCTCGACTTCGTCCACATTGACATCACGCTCGCGCCAGCGGCCCAGCACACCGAACTTGTAGCTGCCCTTGTCGCCATCGAAGCGGATGTTGACCTGCGCGCTGCGCTCGCTGTCGTCGATCTGCTTGGGCGAGAGCACGACGCGGTCGAACGCGTAGTTGCCGTTGTCCATCCAACCGCTGTCGCTCAGGCTCAGGCCGGGAATGCCACTGTTCTGGTTGAGCGTGGCGGAGAATGGGCCACCGTCGTAGTCAAAACGCGCTTCCATTTCATCGTTCACGCGCTCGCGGGTCTTGGTGTAGCCCACCTTGTAGTCCAAGACCGCGCCGCTCAGCTGATTCTCACCGCCCAGGCTGACCGCAAAGGTGTTCTCTTCCTTGGTGCGGTAGCGCATGCGCTTGCTGATGGCATCGGCATCGAGCTCAGCTACCTCGTAGCGCCCCCCACCCAGAGCAGTTATCCCTTCGTTACCAAGGCCAAAGATCGTGCGCTGGCGGGTTTCCGCATCGTCGAACTGGCTGTACAGCGTGCGCAGGTAATAGCGGTTGGCATCATCAGGACGCCAATCGAAATTCAGGTTGGCGCCGGTGCGCTCGCGCTCGATGGTGTACTTGCGGCGCTGGATCTCGACCGCGACCAGATCATCATCGGCACCGCCATCGAACGTGTCGTACTCCACTTCCGTGTTGTCGGATTCGAAGGTGCGCTTCTGGTAGTTGACACCCAGCGCCACACCGAAGGTTTCCGCAAACACTTCGCTGTAATTGAACGCAGCCTTCGGGCTGGTCTCGCCCGAAAGCTCCTGGTGGCTGCCCTCCAGCTTGCCCTTCAGGGAGCGGCCATCGCGGTCGAAGGCCGAGGCCGATTCCACCACTACCGCGCCGCCGATGGCATCACCCGGCATGTCCGGCGTAGCCGACTTGATCACTCGCAGGCGCTCGGTGGACTCGGACGGAATCACGTCCAGCGGCGCTGCACGCGAGGAGTCCTCGGGCGTGCCGATGGCGATGCCGTCGATGCTGACGCTGTTCAAGGCGGCATCCAGGCCGCGGATCACCACGAAGCGACCCTCACCCTGGTCGCGGGTGACGCTGACGCCGGGCAGTCGCTGCAGCGACTCGGCGACATTCATGTCCGGGTAGTCGCCCATGGAGTCGGATGCAACCGCATCCTGCACGCCATTGGCGTCACGCTTGAGCTCCACCGCACGGATCTGCGCTTCGCGCTGCGCACGCACTTCGATGCGTTCCAGATCGATGGCTGCGGCCGCACCACTGGCCAGCGTGGTCGTGCCATCGGCCGTGGCCTGTTGTGCATATGCAGGTGCGGCTGCCATGCAGGCCACCGCTGTCGTCACCGCCATCACCAAGACGCTCTTGCGCACTACCGCCCCCAATCTGTGTAAAGGATGGGTGTGCACGGTATGTCCGTTCAGTTGCATGACTGTTACAGACGCACGGCTGCAATATTTCAGTCCGTTACTGGCTGGGTACAGCGGGACTGCGGCAAACTATGTGCTCTTCCCTGTCATCACACCGCCATGAAAATCGTCGAAGTCCGCCACCCGTTGGTCCAGCACAAGATCGGCCTACTCCGCGATGCATCCATGAGCACCAAGGATTTCCGCGAGGTCGTCAACGAACTTGGCACCCTGCTGGCCTACGAGGCCACCGCCAATCTTGAGACCGAAAGCCACACCATGGCAGGCTGGGCCGGCCCGGTGCAGGTGCAGCGCATTGCCGGTGCCAAGATCACCGTGGTGCCGATCCTGCGCGCCGGCCTCGGCATGCTGACCGGCGTGCTGTCACTGATTCCAGCCGCGCGTGTCAGCGTTGTCGGCCTGCAGCGTGACGAGGAAACCCTGCAGCCAGTGCCCTACTTCGAGCGCCTGACCGGCCGCCTGGAAGAGCGCGACGCGCTGATCCTTGACCCGATGCTGGCCACCGGCGGCACCTTGATCGCCACCATCGACATGCTCAAGCGGGCCGGCGCCCGCCGCATCAAGGGCATCTTCCTGGTCGCCGCACCGGAAGGCCTGAAGGCACTGGAAGCCGTGCATCCGGACGTGGAGGTGTATACCGCCGCCATCGACGAACGCCTCAACGAGAAGGGCTACATCATGCCGGGCCTGGGCGATGCCGGTGATCGCATCTTCGGCACCCGCATCGGTTGAGCATCGCGGCCGGCCAGACAGTTGCCGCCGCCAACCACCAACTCAAGCGGTGAACATGATGAAACGCGCCATCACTTTGGTTCTGGCCGCTGCGTGTGCAATCAGCACGCCGGCCGCCTTTGCCGCCGACAAAGTCACCCAGACTCCCGTGCAGTTCGCAAAGGGCATGAGCAGCTACAGCACCAGCCATAGCCTGCTTGGCTACGACAGCGTGAACTACACGCTGGATGCCAAGGCCGAGCAATCCATGCGGGTAAGCCTGAGCGACAGCAGCAATGTCGGCTTCAACATCTATGCCGC
Organism: Stenotrophomonas sp. STEN063; assembly: GCF_056854515.1. NCBI lineage: Bacteria > Pseudomonadati > Pseudomonadota > Gammaproteobacteria > Lysobacterales > Lysobacteraceae > Stenotrophomonas > Stenotrophomonas sp. STEN063. The sequence goes on along the minus strand of NZ_JBXFWF010000014.1, from coordinate 12,166 downwards.
GGGGGATATTCCCGGCGTTGCCACCGCTCTCGGCAGTGGCAGCCTGGGACAGGACTGGAACGGCATATTGCCTGCCTCCGGGACCTACACCGTGCAGGTGTACCAGGTGCGTGCGGCAGCCCGGCGCGATGCGCAGGCGGCCTATGCCATCACCTTCGCGATTCATTGACATTGATCCCTGCCATGCGGGCCGGCATGGCGGCAGTGGCAAAGTCAGCAACCGCCGCTCTGCGGCGCTTGCTGACTGAAACGAGCTGGAGCGAATTTGCGCAAGACGCGTAATCCGTCGAACCAACTGCAACGAATCAGCGGCGCAGCCAGCGCTCATTGGCAGCAGCAGGCGCCGCCAACAGCTGCCGCGCCTGTTCGTCCTTGAGCAGTTGTGCACGCAGGAACGCCGTGCCCAGCTCGCGGGCGCGTTCGAACAACAGCTCAGGTTCTCCGCCAATCAGGTTGTGGTCGCCCCCGGCAAGTACCACGCCGGTCTTGTCTCCAGCAGGCGCCGTCTCGACGGGATAGAGGTGATCGACTGGGTCGCTGACGAAACCCGGCACCAGATCCTTGTCACCGGTGACCAGCAGCAAAGGCACCGCCAGCGAGGCATATGACTGCTCGTTGATCAGCCCCGGAATCCGGCCTGGCGACGAAAAGCCCAGCACAGCCGCCACTGACGGATCGCGCAACGGCCCCAGTCCGTTCAATGCACCACCAAGCGTCGCCGAGATCAGCGTCCCCAGACTATGACCGGCTGCAGCAACCGGCATCCCGGGCCAATGCTTCGCCGCGTAGCTGCTGACAGCGCGCATGTCGACGAAGCGCTCGATCAAGCCTTGTTGCAGCGAGAACTGCTCACGCTGCGGATACTTCATCGAGTCCACGTGCAGCGGTGCCAACACCACGAATCCGGCATCCGCCCAGGACTGCAGCAGGCGCTCGTAGCGCTCCGGCCAGGCACCGTGCCCGGAGGAAAACAGCACCACGCCACGCACCTGCGCCGGCTCCCAGATCGCCAGCGTTGTCGAGCGCTCGGCACCGACCTGCAATGGCAGCACCTGAGTTGGAGCCGCCAGCGCGGCAGCAGCGGGGCCCAGCAACATGAGCACGGCAAGCCCGGCGCGTCGCAGCAGGGAAGGAAGTTTCATGACATTGCCCCGGATCTGGATGATGGGACCAATGTCGGTTTTGACAGCTTCCGGAATCAGTGCCGGAAGTCAGTTTTTTTCCTGCCGTTGGTCAGCTCAGGCGGCCAGCGAACGCGCCTTCAGCTCACCCACTTCATGGGCGGTGCCAAACCGCCCTTTCTCATCACGCACCACCTGCGCCATCGCGCATTGCGGGTCGTGGGTGAAGAACAGGTGCACGTTACGCGCCAGTTTGTCTTCCAGAAATGCCCGCTTCTCGTCGATCAGCAGTTCGGCATTGCGGTCGTAACCCATGGTGATCGGCACATGCACCCAGGAACGGCCAGGAATCAGATCGGCACAGAACACCACGCCACCGCGCGGCTGGCCGTTGACCCGCTCGGGGCCGACGATCTCGGCCAGCATCAAGCCTGGCGTATGGCCGTCACTGAAGCTGAAACGTACCGATTCGCCGAGTACTTTCGAATAGGCACCACTGACGATCTCAAGGCGGCCACTGGCTTCCAGCAAACCGGTCAACTCGGGAATGAAGCTGGCCCTGTCACGCGGGTGCGGATGCTTGGCCCGCTCCCAGTGCTCGGCACCAATCACGAAGGTCGCATTGGGGAACAACAGCTCCGGCTCGCGACCTTCCGACCACGGCGCCAGCAAGCCCCCTGCATGATCGAAATGCAGATGACTCAGCACCACCACATCAATGTCTTCGTGCTCGAAGCCTGCTTCACGCAGCGAATCCATCAGCACATGCCGCGGCTCCTGCACGCCATAGCGTTCGCGCAGCTTGGGCTCGAAGAAGGCACCGATGCCGGTTTCGAACAACACCGTCTTGCCACCCAGCGGGCTGGCCAACAATGCCCGGCATGCCAGCTCGATGCGATTGGCATCGTCGGCCTCCGCCCAGCGCTCCCACAACGCCTTCGGCGCGTTGCCGAACATCGCGCCGCCATCGAGTTTTTGCGAGTTACCGCGAATCGACCAAAGTTTCATATGAAAAATTCTACCCGCTGCGCGTTAAATATTCGCAAGGATCCAGTGGCGGATAATTGACGGGCAACGGCACTGGCGGGGACGTCGTGCTGTGTGCACCTATCGGAAGGATGATTACTGATGGGGCCTGGCTTTGGATCGGCTTTTGCTCATCTGCCGTCATTCCCGCGCAGGCGGGAATCGCTCTAGCTCTAGCTCTTGCTCTCGCCACTGCCTCCGCGATGCAGTAAACCGAGAGCAGGGAATGGAGCAAAGAACGTAAGGCAAAAAGCCGGAGCGATTCCCGCCTGCGCGGGAATGACGGCATAGATCAAAAGCCAAACAAAAACCCCGCCGAAGCGAGGTCTCCTGTTTACCTCAGTCAGCCTTTCCCAGCTTGCGAACCTCGGCACTGCCAACCGGGTTACGCGGATCACTGCCGCCGCTGAGGACATTGCTGCGCCGATCCCACTCCACCGTCTGCAGGTTGCCCCAGACATGGCTGGAGCCACGGCCGCCTTCGGCGGAGTCGCCCGGCAGTTCCACCTTGTGCCCCATCGCCTGCAGCTGCCTGGCGACTTCCGGGGAAAACGCGCCGCTCTCCGCCGAAATCTCATCCGGCAACCATTGGTGGTGGTAGCGCGGCAAGGCGGCTACCTGCTGTGCATCCAGGCCGGCGTCGTAGCCGAGGATGCCGAGCAGGACCATGGTGATGATGCGGCTGCCACCGGGCGTACCAATCACCACGACCTTGTCGTCGTTCTCCATGAAGGTCGGCGTCATCGAGCTGAGCATGCGCTTGCCCTTGGCCGGCGCATTTGCCGCATAGCCCATCACGCCGAAGGCATTGGGCGTGCCCGGCTTCAACGCGAAGTCGTCCATCTCGTTGTTCAACAGCACGCCGGTGCCAGCCGGAATCAGGCCCGACCCGTACAGCAGGTTCACCGTCTGGGTGCCGCCAACGCGGTTGCCTTCGCTGTCGATGATCGAGAAATGCGTGGTCTCGTCATCTTCCAGTGGCGTCGGGTTGCCCGACAGCAGATCGCTGGGCGTGGCCTTTTCCGGATGGATGGTCGCACGCAGGCCCTGCGCGTAGTCGCGGCTGGTCAGCACCTTCTGCGGGATGTCGACAAAGTCGGGATCGCCGAGGAAGAAGGTGCGGTCGCGATAGGCACGACGCATCGCTTCCACCACCAGGTGCGTGCTGTGCGCCTGGTCCAACTTGCTCAGGTCCCAGGGTTCCAGGATCTGCAGCATCGAGGCCAGCGCGATACCGCCGGAAGACGGCGGCGAGGCAGTAGTGATCTTCCAGCCGTGGTAGTTGAACACGATCGGCTCGCGGGTCTTGACCGTGTAGCCGGCCAGTTCCTCGGCAGTCCAGCGGCCGCCGGCCTGCTTCACGCCGGCCAGCAGCTTGCGCCCGGTCTCGCCGCGGTAGAAGCCATCAAAGCCGTTGGCGGCCAGCAGCTGCAGCGTGTGCGCCAGCTCCGGCTGCTTGAAGATATCGCCCTCTGCGATCGGCTTGCCGTTGCGCAGGTAGACCTCGCGGGTGCCCGGGTAACGGTCCATCACTTCACGGCGGCTGGTATAGCCACGGGCCATGCGTGCGTACACCGGGAAGCCATCGGTGGCGACGCGGATTGCCGGTGCCAGCGAATCGCCCAGCGGCAACTTGCCATGCTCGCGCGCCAGCTTCACCAGCGCCGCCGGCAAACCCGGAATGCCGGCCGACCACGGGCCATTGACCGAGCGGTCACGGTCCAGGTTGCCGTTCTTGTCCAGGAACTGCTCCGGCGTTGCGGACTCGGGCGAGGTCTCGCGCGCATCCAGCATCAGGTCCTTGCCGGTCTTGGCATCGTGCAGCAGGAAAAACCCGCCGCCACCCAGACCCGAGCTGATTGGTTCAACCACGGCCAGCGTGGAAGACACGGCCACCGCTGCATCGAACGCATTGCCGCCCTGGGCAAGGATTTCCATACCGGCCTGGGTTGCCAGCGAATGGCCGCTGGCAATCGCAGCGCCATCAGGGTGTGCGGCGCGCGCCGGCGCGGTGTCGGCTGCCCACGCGGCTGGCGACAGCACCAGTGCGAACAGCAGCAGGGAACGGGCAACGAGTTTCATGCCGTTGGATTCTCCGATTGGTAAAACTCAGGGTGATCGCGCTGCAGGCCGGCCAGTTTGGCCAGCAGCTGATCTTCGGTTTCGACGATATCCGGGTCCGGGTCAATGCATTCGACCGGGCACACCACCACGCATTGCGGTTCATCGAAATGACCGACACATTCGGTACAACGGGCCGGATCGATCACATAGATCGTCTCGCCCATTGCGATGGCCTGGTTGGGACAGGCTGGCTCACAGACGTCGCAATTGACGCAGAGCTCATTGATTTTCAAAGACATTGTTGCGGTGTTCCCGTCGGAGCGGGGCTTGCAACCGGCGCCTGCCGGTTCATCGGTCCTGCTGTTCATGGACTGCCAAGGGCAGTGCCGACAGCAAGCTTACCGGATACTGGTTTTGCCGGGGCCCAAGCTGCTGCTTCCACAGCGTTCTGCGAGTGTTGGTGCTGGATTGGGTGGCCGCTGGATTTGGCTGAATTGCGCGTTGTTGGCAGGGGTCTCGCAACGCCTGAGCAGAATCAGGGCTAGCCCTAATGCTGAGGCTGAAACCAGAACAAGGGCGACCCCCGTCTTCGCGAGGGTGGTGCACTGGCAAAGGCGGAGCCGCTACGCGGCCCCGCGCCAGCTGGAGCGGAGCTACATCCAGAGCCAGAGCAGGAGCTAGAGCGATCCCCGCCTTCGCGGGGATGACGCACTGGCAAAGGCGGAGCCGCTACGCGGCCCCGCGCCAGTGCGTCACTTGGCTTCGACGAAGACGTAGTCGGCGCCGGTCGGCTTGACGATGGTCTGCACACGGGCGTTGTCAGCGGCATCGCCGATGAACACCACGCGCACACCCTTCATCGAATCAGCCTGCACGTCCTTGAAACTGGCTTCGATCAGGTCAGCCATCTTGGCCGACGCCGACGAACCGAAAGCCAGCATGTTGCCCGGCTGGACGCCGCGACCGACGGCACCGGTGGCGCTCTCAGCCTGACGGTCGTACTTGGCAGCGAACTCCGGATCCGATTCCGGCGGCAGGTAGTACAGGAACGGGCTGGCGGTGATGTTGCCCATGTTCTGCACGGCGACCGCCTGCAGGTACTTCTTCCAACCCGCGTCGTCATCCTTGGCCGGGGCGACCAGCGCCTGCTGCGCTTCGACTACCGGTGCTTCTTCTTTCTTGCAGGCCGTTACAGCCAGCACCATCGAGGCGGCAAGCAGCACGCGCATCGTGTTCTTCATGATCGTTCTCCCGTTGAAAAGTGGTGTTACCAGAAAAATTTACTGCCCACGCGCTTCGCGGGCCTTGCGCAACGCTTCAAGCACAGTGGCCGGCACGAAACCGGAGACATCCCCGCCCAACCGGGCGATTTCACGCACCAGCGAGGAGGAAATGAAGCTGTGCTGCTCGGAGGGGGTCAGAAACAAGGTCTCCACCTCCGGAATCAGATGCCGGTTCATGCTCGCCATCTGGAATTCGTATTCAAAATCGGACACGGCGCGCAGGCCGCGCAGCAGCACCCCGCCGTGCACGGAGCGCACGAAATGGGCCAGCAAGGTGTCGAAACCGACCACTTCCACGTTGTCGTGGTGTTGCAGTGCTTCCACCGCCAATGCCACCCGCAGCTGCAGTGGCAGCGTCGGGCCCTTGGATGGGCTCTGCGCCACGCCGACCACCACCTTCTCGAACAAGGGCGCGGCACGGTTCACCAGATCGATGTGACCATTGGTGATCGGGTCGAAAGTGCCCGGGTATACGGCGATGCGGCGATTGGCTGAGGTCATGCGGGTTCGGTCGCGTTCATGTCGCCGCGAAGTGTAGCAGCGGCCCGGCGGTAGAGGGCATAGGCCACCTCACGGGTACTGCCTTCGCGACGCAGTTGCCATTCCGCCGGCAGCTGCAGCGCCGCGCCTACCGGCGCTTCCACGTACAGCCAGGCATCGTCAGCCAGGTGCCGGGGAAGACGTTCGATCACCTGTTCCCACAAACCGGCGGCGAAAGGCGGGTCCAGAAACACGACGTCGGCCCGTGCGGGCAGCGCACTGCCCAGCCAATGCAGGGCATCGCCGGCAATCACCTCAACCTGGGCCCCTGCCCCCAACCTTCCGACCACGCCGCGCAGCGCCGCCACCAGCTGCGGATCGCGCTCCACCAGCTGTGCGAACGCCGCACCGCGCGATACCGCCTCCAGGCCCAGCGCGCCGCTGCCGGCAAACAGGTCCAACACGCGCGCGCCCGGCAGTTTGGGCAGCAGCCAGTTGAACAGGGTTTCGCGGACCCGGTCGCTGGTCGGCCTCAGGCCCGGCAATTCAGGAACCTGCAAACGGGTATTGCGCCAACGTCCACCGACGATACGCACCTGCCCGCTGGCAGCAGCAGGCGCTTTCCCACGAACCGGACTCATCCGCCCCGCACCGACAAAGCCAATGGCAAAACGTGGCAAATCAAATACATCGGCGGTCTACATCCAACAGATCCAAGTGCTGCAGATGATAGACCAGCACCTGCCCCGGCTGCGCCCACCTTGAAATCGGCCCATTCACCCTTACCCAAGCTGCAGTCGCCGCGCAGCTGCGCGCCCCATAGCAACGGAGCACCCCGACCGATGAGCAACCCGAATCACAAGGAAACCCGCGGTTTCCAGACCGAGGTGAAGCAGCTGCTGCACCTGATGATCCATTCGCTGTACTCGAACAAGGAAATATTCCTGCGCGAGCTGGTGTCCAATGCCGCCGACGCCGCCGACAAGCTGCGCTTCGAAGCGTTGACCCAGCCCGAGCTGCTCGAAGGCGGCACGCCACTGCGCATCCGCATCGAGGCCGACCCGGCCGCGCGCACCCTGACCATCGACGACAACGGCATCGGCCTGAGCCGCGACGAAGCCATCGCCCACCTCGGCACCATCGCCAAGTCCGGCACCGCCGAGTTCCTGAAGAACCTGTCCGGCGACCAGAAGAAGGACTCCAATCTGATCGGCCAGTTCGGCGTGGGCTTCTATTCGGCCTTCATCGTGGCCGACCAGGTCGACGTCTACAGCCGCCGCGCCGGCCTGCCGGCCAGTGAAGGCGTGCATTGGTCATCCAAGGGTGAAGGCGAGTTCGAGGTCGAGACCATCGACAAGCCCGAGCGCGGCACCCGCATCGTGCTGCACCTGAAGGAAGGCGAAGACAGCTACACCGACGGCTGGCAGCTGCGCAGCCTGATCAAGAAGTACTCCGACCATATCGGCCTGCCGATCGAGCTGCAGAAAGAACATCACGGCGAGGAAGCCGACAAGCCGGCCACCCCGGAATGGGAAACCGTCAACCGCGCCAATGCCCTGTGGACCCGCGCCAAGTCCGATGTCAAGGACGAGGAATACAAGGAGTTCTTCAAGCACATCGCGCACGATCCGACCGATCCTCTGGCCTGGACCCACAACAAGGTCGAAGGCAAGCTGGAGTACACCTCGCTGTTGTACACGCCGGGCCGCGCGCCGTTCGACCTGTACCACCGCGACGCACCCAAGGGCCTGAAGCTCTATGTGCAGCGCGTCTTCATCATGGACCAGGCCGAGCAGTTCCTGCCGCTGTACCTGCGTTTCATCAAGGGCGTGGTCGATTCCAACGACCTGCCGTTGAACGTGTCGCGTGAAATCCTGCAGTCCGGCCCGGTGATCGACTCGATGAAGTCGGCGCTGACCAAGCGTTCGCTGGACATGCTGGAGAAGCTGGCCAAGGACAAGCCGGAGGACTATGCCGGCTTCTGGAAGAACTTCGGCCAGGTGCTGAAGGAAGGCCCGGCCGAGGATTACGGCAACCGCGAGAAGGTCGCCGGCCTGCTGCGCTTCGCCTCCACCCATGACGACAGCGGCGAGCAGAGTGTCGCCCTGGCCGATTACGTCGGTCGCATGATCGAAGGCCAGGACAAGCTCTATTACCTGACCGGCGAGAGCTACCAGCAGGTCAAGGACAGCCCGCACCTGGAGGTGTTCCGCAAGAAGGGCATCGAAGTGCTGCTGATGACCGACCGCATCGATGAGTGGCTGATGAGCTACCTCAACGAGTTCGACGGCAAGTCCTTTGTCGATATCGCCCGTGGCGACCTGGACCTGGGCAAGCTGGAGACCGAAGAGGACAAGAAGGCACAGGAAGAAGTCGCCAAGACCAAGGAAGGCCTGGCCGCGCGCCTGAAGACCGTGCTGGGCGAGGAAGTCGCCGAAGTGCGCGTCTCGCACCGCCTGACCGACTCGCCGGCCATCCTCGCCATCGGCGAACAGGACCTGGGCCTGCAGATGCGCCAGATCCTCGAAGCCAGCGGCCAGAAGGTACCCGACAGCAAGCCGGTGTTCGAGTTCAACCCGGCGCACCCGCTGATCGAGAAGCTGGATGCCGAGCCGGACATGGACCGCTTCAACGACCTGGCCCATGTGCTGTTCGACCAGGCCGCATTGGCCGCCGGCGACAGCCTGAAGGATCCGGCCGGCTATGTGCGCCGCTTGAACAAGCTGCTGCTCGAGCTGTCGGCCTGACGACCCGCCGCCTCTCCCGCATGCGGGAGAAGGCCGTAGTGCCGAGCCATGCTCGGCAGAGGCCTTCCCGGTAATGCCCCAAAAACCGCCCTCACCCCAACCCCTCTCCCGCAAGCGGGAGAGGGGCTTATAGAGCGAGGAGCCTGTAGTGCCGAGCCATGCTCGGCAGAGGCCTTCCCGGTAAAGCCCCAAAAGCCCCCCTCACCCCAACCCCTCTCCCGCAAGCGGGAGAGGGGCTTGTAGAGCGAGGAGCCTGTAGTGCCGAGCCATGCTCGGCAGAGGCCTTACCGGCAATGCCCAAGAGTTGCCCCCACCCCAACCCCTCTCCCGCAGGCGGAAGAGGGATTTTGGCAACAGCACTCTCGCCACCGCACCGCCGGCCGCCTGACCGCCAGTGGTAGAATGGACAACTGATTTCAGGCCTTTTTCCTTCATGTTCAGCTTCTTCCGCCGCAAAAAGACCGACGACGCCCAACAGCCCGCAAAGCCGTCCACGCTTAGCGCCGAGGAACTTGCCGCCGCGTTCCCGCAGGCACCGTCGGCACAAGCGCCGCTGCCCGCAGAACCCGCCCAGCCCGAAACCGCACAAACGTCGGTCGAAGCCCCGGTCGCTGCTCATGCGCCGGCAGGGCCTGCAACAGAAGCCGCAGCAGCGCCCGCGCCGCTTGTCGAACAAGTTGTCGTGGTCGAAGCAGCCCCTGTTGCAGCACCAGCCCAGATCGAAGCACCGGCTGCCGCCGAACCGCCCGCCCCTGCAGCCCTTGAAATCGCTCCGCAGGCGATGGAGCCCGTTGCCGCCCCTGCTCCTGTCGTTGCTGCTCCTGTTGTTCCAGTTGCAGCACCGGCTCCGGCCGCTGCCGAAGTCATCGTCCCCAGCTCCCCCGATTCAGACGCCGCGCTGATTCCCGTCGATGCCGCTCCCGCAGCACCGGCCGGCAAGCTCGGCTGGCGCGATCGCCTGCGTAACAGCAGCTTCGCGCGCAGCTTCGGCGGCCTGTTCTCGCGCAATCCCAAGCTCGACGACGACCTGCTCGATGAAATTGAAACCGCCCTGATAACCGCCGACGTCGGCATGCCGGCAACCACGGCGCTGGTCGAAGACCTGCGCAAGCGCATGAAGTCGCGCGAGTTCGCCGATGCCAACGCACTGCTGGCCGCGCTGCGCGCCGACCTGATCGCAATGCTGCAGCCGGTCGCCAAGCCGCTGGTCATCGACACCAATGCCAAGCCATTCGTGATCCTCACCGTCGGCGTCAACGGCGTCGGCAAGACCACCACCATCGGCAAGCTGGCCAAGCGCTTCAAGGATCAGGGCCATAGCCTGATGCTGGCCGCTGGCGATACCTTCCGTGCCGCCGCGGTTGCCCAGCTGCAGATCTGGGGCGAGCGCAATGGCGTTGCCGTCGTCGCACAGGGTCAGAACGCCGATGCCGCTTCGGTCGCGTTCGATGCACTGCAGGCTGGCAAGGCTCGCGGCACCAGCGTGCTGATCGCCGACACCGCCGGTCGCCTGCACACCCAGACCGGCCTGATGAACGAGCTGAGCAAGATCCGCCGCGTGCTGGGCAAGATCGACGACACCGCTCCGCACGAAGTGCTGATGGTGATCGACGGCACAACCGGTCAGAACGCGCTGTCGCAGCTGCGCCAGTTCCATGCTGCTGCTGGTGTCACCGGCCTGGTCGTGACCAAGCTGGACGGTACCGCCAAGGGCGGCGTGGTGTTCGCGTTGGCGCGCGAGTTTGGCATTCCGATCCGTTTCGCCGGCATCGGCGAGCGCCCGGAAGACCTGCGCGTATTCGATGCAGAAGCCTTCGTCGACGCGCTGCTGCCGCAGGCCTTGGGCAGCAACTGATCTGCTAGCCCCTCTCCCGTTTACGGGAGAGGGGTTGGGGTGAGGGGAAGCTCTACGAGCGGAATCAAAAGCTCCCCTCATCCGCCCCTTCGGGGCACCTTCTCCCGCCCGCGGGAGAAGGGACTCGATGCAATCGCCAGCCATCGCCTGCGAGCCAATGCCCAACTTCCCCAGCCAACTCCTCACCTGGTTTGACCAGCACGGCCGCCACGATCTGCCCTGGCAGCATCCGCGTTCACCGTACCGGGTGTGGCTGTCGGAAATCATGCTGCAGCAAACCCAGGTTGCGACGGCAACTCCGTACTTCCAGCGTTTCGTGCAGTCGTTCCCGACCTTGCGCGATCTGGCAGCAACCGACAACGACACCTTGATGGCGCACTGGGCCGGCCTGGGCTATTACGCACGCGCCCGCAACCTGCATGCAGCAGCCAAACAATGCGTCGAGCTGCACGACGGGGAATTGCCGCGTGATTTCGATGCCCTGCTCGCCCTGCCCGGCATCGGCCGCAGCACCGCCGGCGCCATCCTCAGCCAGGCCTGGAACGACCCGTTCGCGATCCTCGACGGCAACGTCAAGCGCGTCTTGACCCGCTACCACGGCATCACTGGTTTCCCCGGCCTGCCTGCCATCGAGAAACAACTGTGGGCACAAGCTGAGGCACACGTCGCGCAGGTGCCGGTCGGGCGCATGGCCGACTACACCCAGGCGCAGATGGATTTCGGCGCGACCCTGTGCACACGCGCCAAGCCGGCCTGCATCCTCTGCCCGCTGCAGCGCAGTTGTACCGCATATGCACGCGGCCTGGTCGATTCACTCCCCACGCCGAAGCCCAGCAAAGTGCTGCCGGAGCGCGAAGCCAGCGCCCTGTTGCTGGAAGACAGCGACGGCCGCATCCTGCTGCTCAAGCGCCCGCCAACCGGCATCTGGGCCTCACTGTGGACGCTGCCGCAGGCCGACACTGACAGCGCGCTGCGCGAGTGGTTCGCCGCCAGCATCAAAGGCAACTACGACAACGCCAACGAACTGCCGCTGATCGTGCATACCTTCAGCCATTACCGCCTGCACCTGCAGCCACTGCACCTGCGCAAAGTCGCACTCAAATCCAAGGTCGGTGACAATGCTGATCTACGCTGGGTAGCGCGTGACGAGCTCGCCGCAATCGGCCTGCCCGCGCCCATCCGCAAACTGCTGGAACGTCATCCAGCACACTGATTCGACAGGACTACACCATGCCCCGCTCCGTCTTCTGCCAATACGAACAACGCGAAACCGAGGGTCTGGATTTCGTGCCCTACCCCGGCGAACTGGGCCAGCGCATCTTCGCCAACATCGGCAAGCAGGCGTGGGCGGCATGGCTGGCGCACCAGACCATGCTGATCAACGAGAACCGGCTGTCGCCACGCGACCCCAAGCACCGCGCCTTCCTCGAGGAGGAGCTGGTGAAGTACCTGTTCTCCGGCGGCGCGGAAAAGCCGGCGGGCTACGTTACGCCGGAAGCGGAATAACACCGGACCCTGTAGTGGGGGGGGGGGGGGGGGGCGGGGGGGGGGGGGGGGGCGGGGGGGGGGGGGGCGGGGGCGGGCCGCCGG